>JAKOOD010000264.1 GCA_022701635.1 Burkholderiaceae bacterium
GCAGCCAGCAGGCGCTGGGCTGGTCGCTGGCCGACGCCCTGAAACCGCTGGGCAACATTGCCCACAGCTTCGACCAGATCGACTATATGGTGCAGGCGATCGTGCAGGCGGCCCAGCCGGGCGACCATATCCTGGTGATGAGCAACGGCGGCTTCGGCGGCGTGCACCAAAAACTGCTGGAAAGCCTGGCGGCATGAGCGGGCGGCCGCATATCCTTTATCTGCACGGCTTCCGCTCGTCGCCGCGCTCGTACAAGGCGCGCGTGGTGCACGGGCGCATGGCCGCGCTGGGGCGCGCGCATGAACTGATCTGCCCGCAGCTGCCGGCCTCGCCGAAAGCCGCGATGGACCTGGTGCTGACGCTGGCCGGGCGTTACGCCGACAAGGGACCGGACCAGATCGCCGTCATCGGCTCCTCGCTCGGCGGCTTTTATGCGACCTGGCTGGCCGAGCGCTTCGGCTGCCGCGCGGCGCTGGTGAACCCGGCGGTCGATCCGCTGAAAGACCTGGACAAGCACGTCGGCGTGACCACCGCCTGGCACTCGGATGAGCCGTTCGAGTTCAAGCGCGCCTACATCGACGAGCTGGCCGCGCTGAAAGTGGACAGGATCACGCGTCCGGAGCGTTACTTCCTGCTGGCGGCGACCGGCGACGAAGTGCTGGATTATCGCGACATGGTCGCCCATTACGCCGGCGCGCACCAGCATGTAATCGAGGGCAGCGATCACGCCGTATCGGAATTCGCGCACTATGTCGACGAGGTGCTGGCATTCTGCATGACGGCAGCGCCGGCGTGAGGGCGACTTGAGAACACCTTCGCTGCGCCAGGCCCGCTGGGTGGCGCATCCCGCGGGCGTGCACGCACCGGCCGCGATGCGCGGCTGGCTGGCCACGCCGGGTTCGCTGACCGCGCGGCTGATGGCGCACAGCCGCGCTTTTCGGGTGCAGAAGGTGCGCCAGGCGGGCGCGCTGTGCCTGGCGGACGAGGCCGGGGCACTCGGCCTGGCGCGCCGCCAGCGTGTGTGGGAGCGCGAGGTGCTGCTGCGCTGCGACGGCCGCCCGGCGGTGTACGGCCATACGGTGGTGCCGCTGGACGCCACGGCGCACGACTGGCCGCTGTTTTCGGCGCTGGGCGAGCGCTCGCTCGGCACCACGCTGTTTTACGATCCGCTGGTCCGGCGTGGCCGGCTCGAATTTGCCCGGATCCGGCCGGGCCACCCGCTGCTGGCGCGCGTGCGCGCGGCGCTCGGCCCGGAGGCGGACAATGCACTGGCGAATCCGGATGCGACTTATTATGCCCGGCGCTGCGTCTACCGCCGCCGTCAAGGCCTGCTGCTGGTCACCGAGGTATTCTTGCCCGCGGTACTGGACCTGGCGCCGGCCGCCACTAACATGAACACGAAATAGATTATGAACGTATTTTTCGAAGAGTCCGGCGATTTCAAGGTCGGCACGGTGCTGTCGCAGGCCGGCGAGGCCTACCAGGTCGAGATGCCGAGCGGGAAACGCACCAAGGTCAAGACGCGCGACGTGCTGCTGCAGTTCGAGAAGCCGGACCCGGCCACGCTGCTGGAACAGGCCAAGGCGATCGCGGCGGACGTCGACCTCGAATTCCTGTGGGAAGTCGCCGGCGACGAGGAATTCGGTTTTGCCGAACTGGGTGCCGAGTACTTCGGCCACGCCCCGCTGCCGGCCGAAGCGGCCGGCCTGGTGCTGGCCCTGCACGGTTCGCCCATCTATTTCTACAAGAAGGGCCGCGGCCGCTACAAGGGCGCGCCTGAACAGTCGCTGCGCGCGGCGCTGGCCGGCATCGAAAAGAAGAAGCAGCAGGCCATCGTGCAGGCGTCCTACGTCGAGGAACTCAAGGCCGGCCGTCTGCCGGACGCGCTGCAGCCGCTGGTCCAGCAGCTGCTGTTCAAGCCGGACAAGAACAGCATCGAATACAAGGCACTGGACACCGCCGCCACCGAACTGCAGACCACCCAGCCGCGCTTGATGCTGGCGACCAAGGGCATCGCCTCGGCCAAGGAGCTGCACATGGGGCGCTTCCTGTTCGAGCACTTCCCGCGCGGCGCCGGTTTCCCGCAAGTGGAAGCGGGCGGCGTTCCGCTGCCGGCGGCACCGGCCGACCTGCCACTGGCCAAGGTGGCGGCGTTCTCGATCGACGACGTGACCACCACCGAGATCGACGACGCCTTCTCGGTCGAGACCCTGGACGACGGTACCGTGCGCGTCGGCATCCACATCGCGGCGCCGGGCCTGGGTATCCGTCCGGACGACGCCATCGACAAGATCGCGCGCGCGCGCATGTCGACCGTCTACATGCCGGGCGATAAGATCACCATGCTGCCGGATGAGGTGGTGAACGCATTCACGCTGGCCGAAGGCAAGGATTGCCCGGCGCTGTCGCTGTACGCGGTGCTCGATCCGTCCACCTGGACCGTCCTGTCGACCACCACGCGCGCCGAACGCGTGCCGATGAAGAGCAACCTGCGCCACAACGACCTCGACGAACTGGTCAACGAAGAAACGCTCGCCAGCGGCGAGGGCGAGTATCCGCACAAGACCGAGCTCGGCCTGCTGTGGCAATGGGCGCTGCAGCTGGAAGCCGGCCGCATGAAGAAGCGCGAAGCCTTCGGCCTGAAGCCGGAACAGGCGAACCGCGTCGACTTCAATTTCTACGTCGAGGACGACGTGGTCACCATCGTGCGCCGCAAGCGCGGGGCGCCGCTGGACAAGATCGTGGCCGAGCTGATGATCTTCGCCAACAGCACCTGGGGCAAGCTGCTGCACGACTCGGGCGTGCCCGGCATCTACCGCTCGCAGGGGCCGGGCGCCGGCGGCTGGAACGCCAAGATCCAGGTGCGCATGGTGACCCACGCGGCGCCGCACCAGGGCCTGGGCGTGGACCAGTACGCGTGGAGCACGTCGCCGCTGCGCCGCTACACGGACCTCGTCAACCAGTGGCAGATCATCGCCTGCGCCGAACACGGCGTAACGGCGCCGCTGGTGGCGCCGTTCAAGCCGCGCGACGCGACGCTGTTCTCGATCGTCTCGGCGTTCGACGCCGCCTACGCCGCCTACAACGAGTTCCAGCAAAACATGGAACGCTACTGGTGCCTGCGCTGGCTGGGCCAGGAAGGGGCCAAGCAGGTCGACGCCGTGGTGCTCAAGGACGAGGTGCTGCGCCTGGTCGACATCCCGCTCGTGATCCGCCTGCCGGGCATGCAGGAAGTGGCGCGCGGCGCCCAGGTGCGCATGGACATCGTGCGCTGGGACGAGGTCGATTTGTCGTTGGAGGCGCGCCTGCTGGAAGTGGCCGCGCCGACGCCGGAAGCGGCGGCCGAGCTGGACATGGAGGACGAGGAAGCGGAAGTCGCGGGCGCCGAAGCGGCGGCGGAAGGGGCCGAGGCCGAGGGCAGCGTGACGGTGACCGATCCGGAAACGCAGACGGACGTGCCGGCTGCGCCGGTGTGAGTGAATCAACTTAGGTTCCCGCCTGCGCGGGAACGACACGGCCACCGTCGTTCCCGCAAAGGC
>JAKOOD010000278.1 GCA_022701635.1 Burkholderiaceae bacterium
TGTGCGAAAGAATAAGCAGGCCGAGGCGATGTACGACTGTTCATGGTCGCAAGCTACCTCGTCTTGAATAGCAAGTCGTCGCTTTTTTCTAGACTGAGAGTCATTTCCCATCGATCAAGTCCGGACCCATATCCATCAGGAATAATACGCTCCGGTACAAAACCGAATCGCGCATAGAAACCCTGGGTGTGCTGGCTGGTGTCCAATCGAACGCTTGTAACGCTACCGAGAGCACTGGCTGTCTCCAGCCTTGCGATGGTCAGCATTTTGCCAAGCCCAGTGCTGTGAAGCTTGTTGGCCACCATACCCCAACAAAAGCTGGCCGACTTCGCGTCTTCATCGACGTTGTGCCCGCCACAAGCAACGATGCTACCGTTGTCTTCGATGACCAGATAATCCCAAACGACAGCGTCATTGACCAAAAAATTTTTGAAATCCTCACGCTCCACAAGCGAGAAAAACCGCGGGGTGTTGCCATCGAAGATATGCAGACATGCCTGCA
The DNA here is from genome assembly GCA_022701635.1 of Burkholderiaceae bacterium. GTDB lineage: Bacteria > Pseudomonadota > Gammaproteobacteria > Burkholderiales > Burkholderiaceae_D > Telluria > Telluria phyllosphaerae. The sequence goes on from JAKOOD010000278.1 coordinate 503, forward strand.
TGTCCGAAGACTGATAACGTCGAATAAGCCTCATAACCTTGCTCAGTGGATGGGACCGAACCAGCTGCGGTTGGAGAAATCTGCTGTTGGCAGATCGCTGATGGTCAATATGACGGCGTGTACGACCTTGTTGCTACCTGGACAATCCATCGGTGGGCGGGATTGGCTGCGGTTTTTGTGGCAGGCTTTGTCAATTTGTGGCGGACTTTATTAGTCCGCCACAAAGGGTGTAAAAGGCGCGGTCGAACTTATTCCACTGTCACCGATTTCGCCAGGTTGCGCGGCTTGTCCACATCGGTACCACGCGCCAGCGCCGTGTGATACGCCAGCAGTTGCAGCGCCGCCACGTGCAGGATCGGCGACAGCAGGCCGTAGTGCTCCGGCAGGCGGATCACGTGCAGGCCGTCGCTGGAGGTGATGCGTGAGTCGACGTCGGCGAACACGTACAGCTGCCCACCGCGGGCGCGCACTTCCTGCCTGTTCGACTTAAGCTTTTCCAGCAGCGCGTCGTTAGGGGCGATGGTCACCACCGGCATCTCTTCGGTCACCAGCGCCAGCGGGCCGTGCTTCAGCTCGCCTGCCGGGTAGGCTTCGGCGTGGATGTACGAGATTTCCTTGAGTTTCAGAGCGCCTTCCAGTGCGATCGGGTAGTGGATGCCGCGGCCCAGGAACAACGCGTTTTCCTTGCGCGCAAAATCCTCGGCCCAGGCGATGATCTGCGGCTCCAGCGCCAGCACTGCGCTCAGCGCGACCGGCAGGTGGCGCATCTCCTTCAGGTAATTCGCTTCCTGCTCGTCGTCGAGGCGGCCGTTGACTTGCGCCAGCGTCAGGGTCAGCAGGAACAGCGCGGCCAGCTGGGTCGTAAACGCCTTGGTCGAGGCGACGCCGACTTCGACGCCGGCACGGGTGATATAGGCCAGCTTGCACTCGCGCACCATGGCACTGGTGGCGACGTTGCAGATGGTCAGCGTGTGCTGCATGCCGAGGCTGCGCGCGTGCTTCAGCGCGGCCAGGGTGTCGGCCGTCTCTCCCGATTGCGAGATCGTCACTACCAGGGTCGACGGGTGCGGTACGCTGTCGCGATAGCGGTATTCGCTGGCGATCTCGACGCTCACTGGCACCTTGGCCACCGACTCGATCCAGTACTTGGCGGTGAGGCCGGCGTAATAGCTGGTGCCGCAGGCCAGGATCAAGACGCGGTCGATTTCCTTGAACACGCGATAGGCCTGGTCGCCGAACAGTTCCGGCATGATGCCGGTGACGCCTTCCAGGGTGTCGCCGACCACGCGCGGTTGTTCAAAAATTTCCTTCTGCATGTAGTGGCGGTACGGGCCCAGTTCGGCGGCGCCGGTGTGGGCATGCACGGTCTTCACTTCGCGCTCGGCCGGGCGGCCTTCGGCGTCGACGATCCAATATCTCGCCAGCTGCAGGTCGACCACGTCGCCCTCTTCCAGGTAGATGATCTGGTCGGTGGTGCCGGCCAGCGCCATCGCATCCGAGGCGACGAAATTCTCGCCCTTGCCGACGCCGACGATCAGCGGCGAGCCCTGGCGTGCCGCCACCACGCGGTGCGGTTCTTCGCGGCAGAACACGGCGATCGCGTAAGCGCCATGCAGGCGTTTTACGGCCAACTGCACCGTCTCGAACAGATCGCCGCTGTACATGTGGTCGACCAGGTGGGCGATGACTTCGGTGTCGGTCTGGCTCTGGAAGACGTAGCCGAGGCCGGTCAGTTCGGCACGCAGCTCGTCGTGGTTTTCGATGATGCCGTTGTGGACCAGCGCGATGCGGGCGTTCTCTTCGCTCGGCGAGAAGTGTGGGTGGGCATTGCGTGTGGCCGGGGCGCCGTGGGTGGCCCAGCGCGTGTGGGCGATGCCGGTAAAACCTTGCAGATGAGTTTCAGCGATTTGCGTTTCGAGATCGGCCACGCGCGAGGTGCTGCGCGAGCGCGCGAGGTGGCCGTCCACGTGCAGAGCGACGCCGCAGGAATCGTAGCCGCGGTATTCGAGGCGCTTTAGGCCTTCGATCAGGATGGGGGTAATGTTGCGTTGGGCAACTGCCCCGACGATGCCGCACATGGTAAATCTCCGAAAAGTTGTCTGATGTCACTAATGTAAAACAGCTGTGATGAAATAAGCTTTCGTACTTTAGTTAATTTTGAAAGAATATTCCATGCTATCCTGATCATGAAATTTCCTTTCATTTTTTAAAGATATTTTTGTAAAAATGCCGAAAGAAACGCAAACCCTCGACGAAATTGATCGTCGCATTCTCAATGTGTTGCAAGTTGATGCCTCGCATACCAATGCCGAATTGGCAGCTTTGGTACACGTGTCGCCGCCGACTTGCTTGCGTCGCGTCAAGCAGCTGATGGATAACGGTGTTATCGAACGGCAAGTTGCGCTGGTCACACCGGAACAGGTGGGTGCGCGCCTGACTGCCATCGTCGAGATCACGCTGGACGTGCAGGCGGCCGATCGCATGGAAGAGTTCGAACGCGTGGTGGCGCTGGAAGCGGCCGTGCTGCAGTGCTACCGCGTTTCACCCGGTCCCGACTTCGTGCTGGTGGTGCAGGTGGCCGACATGCCGGCTTACCACGCGCTGGCACACCGTTTATTTACCACCCACAGCAACGTGCGCAACGTGAAGGCGTATTTCTCGACCTTCCGTAGCAAGTTCGAGACACGCATTATCGTATAAGTTGCCGTTGCGCACGCTCAACCGTACGCCACGGCACACCGGTTCTACTGAAGCTTCTTCCTGTCTCCGGTGAGGCGACCGTGCACACCGAAGCGATCGGCGGCGCCGCCTGCATGCTCGAGCTCGGTGTCGACTGGCTGGAAGCGCTGTTCCTGGCCGCCAGCGCCAGCGCCGCCCACATGGCACTGCAGACGCTGGCGCGGCGGCGCGAACTGGTGACGCTGCGTGCGCTCGGCATGTCGGGACCTTCCATGGTGTGGATGCTGGTGCTGGAAGCGCTGTGGATAACTTGCGACGGCACGTTGCCGGGACTGGCGCTCGGCGCCGGCACGAACTGGGGTAGCGCGCACAGCGTCGGCCCGTCGGGACCGAAGGCGCCACTGTTCGCATCTGGTGTCTGGCTGCCGCTGACGGCGCTGCTGGCGCCAGCGGCGGCCTGCCTGCTGGCGGTATTGGTGCCGGCGATCCGCGCCGCACGACATGAAGTGGCACGCGGGCTGGCACTGCTGCCGCTCCATCAGGACGGCTGACAGCCTGTGGACAAGGATGTGGACAGGATTGTGGAAGAGGGCAGGACAGCCCTGTGCACAGCCTGTGGTTTTGCTGTGCACAGGTGGATGACGCGCGTTACTTCTTGACCTTGACCGGACGCTGCCAGCCTTCCACGGTCAATTGCTTGGGCCGCGAAATGGTCAGCTTGCCGGCCGGCGCATCCTTGGTCAAGGTGGTGCCGGCACCCAGGGTCGCGCCCTTGCCGACGGTGACCGGCGCCACCAGCTGGCTGTCGCTGCCGATGAAGACATCGTCTTCGATGGTGGTGCGGAATTTATTCGCGCCATCGTAGTTGCAGGTAATGGTGCCGGCGCCGATGTTCACGCGCGAGCCGACATCGGCATCGCCGACATAAGCCAGGTGATTCGCCTTGCTGTGGGCGGCGATCTTGCTGTTCTTGACTTCCACGAAGTTGCCGATGTGGACATCCTGGCCGAGTTCCGTACCCGGGCGCAGGCGCGCGTACGGGCCGATGACCGATTGCTCGCCGACCACGGCATCTTCGAAGTGGCAGAACGGTTTGATATGGGCGCCGGCCGCGACCGTCGTGTTCACCAGCACGCTGTGGGCACCGATCGTGACCCCGTCGCCCAGCGTGACATTGCCCTCGAACACGCAGCCGACGTCGATGGTGACGTCGCGTCCGCATTGCAGGGTACCGCGCACGTCGATGCGCGCCGGATCCGGCAGGGTCACACCCCCTTCCAGCAGGGCATGGGCGATATTCAGCTGGTGGCGGCGTTCCAGTTCGGCCAACTGCACCTTGGAATTCACGCCCGCCACTTCCCACTCGTCCGCGGGCTGGGCCGATACCACCGGCACCCCGGCAGCCACGGCCTTGGCCACGATATCGGTCAGGTAATACTCGCCCTGGGCATTGTTATTCTGCAGGGAATCCAGCCAGCCGCCCAGGTACTGGGTCGGGATGACCATGATGCCGCTGTTGATTTCCTTGATCGCGCGCTCGGCTTCGGTCGCGTCCTTTTCTTCCACGATGCGCACGATCCGGCCATCCTCGCGCACGATACGGCCCAGGCCGAAGGGATTGTCCTGGACCACGGTGAGGATCGCCAGTTTATCGCTGCCCGCCGCTTCGACCAGGCGCTGCAGCGAGGCGGCGGTGGTCAGCGGCACGTCGCCGTACAGCACCAGCGTCGGTGCGTTCGGATCGATCTGCGGCAGCGCCTGCATGACGGCGTGACCGGTGCCCAGCTGCGGCTGCTGCAGGGCGGTATCGATGGCGACACCGCTGCTGCCGTTCCAGCCGGCAACCGCACTCGGCACCGCTGCGCCGCCGTGCCCGTAAATCACGCATAATTTGCCGGGCTGGAGGCTCAGTGCGGTGTTGATAACATGCTGCAACAGCGGCTTGCCGGCCAGCGGATGCAAGACTTTCGGCAGTGCGGATTGCATGCGCTTTCCCATGCCTGCGGCGAGGATGACAACGTTCATAAGCCGATCTCGGATGAGTTGAATAAGTTGAAGTGATTACTAAATGAAAAAGTTTAACACGCACCCCCAATTGCTCCAGCGCGTACGCCTGCTGTTTCTGGCGTTTGTCGTGGTGTTGGCCGCCGGCTGCAGCTCGATCCGGTTTACGTATAACCATGGGGACACCTTGTTGTACTACTGGTTGAATGCTTACATCGATATCGATAGCGACCAGTCCGACTGGGTCAAGAAAGACATCGACAGCCTGTTCCAGTGGCACCGCAGCACCCAGCTGCGCGACTACGCCGGGCTGATGACCAAGATGCAGCGCCAGCTCGGCGACGGCAACGTGACCCAGGACGAATTGCTGGCCGATTACCGCGACATCAAGGCGCGGACCGAACTGCTGGCCTTCAAAGCCTTGCCGCAGCTGGCCGATCTGGCGATGTCGATCAAGCCCGACCAAATCGCCCAGATGGAAAAGAAATTCGCCAAGAACAATGCCGACTTCCGCAAGAAATTCATGAGCGGCAGCGCGCAGGACCAGCAGGATGCGCGTTTCAAGAAATCGATGGAACAGTTCGAACTGTGGTTCGGCAGTTTCAGCCGCGACCAGGAAGCGGCGCTGCACAAGGCGTCCGACGCGCGTCCGCTGGATAACGAGATCTGGCTGCAGGAACGCACGCTGCGCCAGAAGAAAATCGTGGCGCTGCTGCGCCGCGTGCAACAGGAAAAGCTGAACAAGGAACAGACCATGTCGGCCATCCACAACCTGCTGCGCGACATGTTCGACCGCATGGATGCGCCCGACCGCAAAGCCTTCTTCGACGCTTATGTGGACAACACGGCGAAATTCATCGTCACGGCGATCCGCCTGACCACGCCGGAACAGAAAGCCCATGCGCAAAAACGCATGCAGGGCTGGATCAGCGATTTCAACGCGCTGGCCCAGGGCAAATAAGTTATCAAGTCAATCGACAACGCGGCCGTGATGGCCGCGTTTTGCATGGGGCCGTCGATGCGCCAAACGCGCATGCTATAGTCGCCCCATGCAAAAGAAGAAGTCCTCCTCCCCCTCGTATCCCCGCCGTCCCGGCCCGCCGCAACAAGTCCGCATCATCGGCGGCACCTGGAAACGCACCCCGCTGCCTGTCCTCGACGCCTTCGGCCTGCGCCCGACCCCGGACCGTGTCCGCGAAACCGTGTTCAACTGGATCACGCACCAGATCGACGGCGACTGGGACAAGCTCGACTGCCTCGACCTGTTCGCCGGCAGCGGCGCCCTCGGCTTCGAAGCCGCCAGCCGCGGCGCCAACGCCGTCACCATGATCGATACCCTCGGTCCGGTCGTGCGCCAGCTGGAAACGATCAAGGACAAACTGAAGGCCGACAAGGTGCGCGTGCTGCGCGCCGATGCCTTGACCGCGGCGCGCGACCTGGCGCAGCGCGGCCAGCGTTTCGACCTGATCTTCCTGGACCCGCCTTACCAGCAGGATTTCCTGAGCCAGGCCTTGCCGCTGTGCGCGCCGCTGCTGAAGCCTGGCGGCCTGGTATATGCGGAGTCGGGTGACCGCCTGCCATTCGCGGAAACCGCCGACGCGGAAGACAGCGCGCCCGCATGGCTGGCCCAATGGGAACTGGTGCGTGGCGACAAAGCCGGCATGGTGCACTTCCACCTCTTGAAGTTGCACTAAAACACCGCAACATCCGCCCTGAACCGGGGCGGCTGCCGAAATTTCAGGCATAATGCGCGTCTATTCAGGTGCATTTTCCAGGAGCCGCAATGGTTGTAGCCGTTTATCCAGGTACTTTCGATCCGCTGACCCGCGGCCATGAGGATTTGGTGCGTCGCGCATCGGGCCTGTTCGACACCCTGGTGGTGGGCGTGGCCGACAGCAAGAACAAGAAACCCTTCTTTTCGCTGGACGAGCGCCTGGAAATCGCCAACGAAGTACTCGGGCATTATCCGAACGTGCAGGTCGAAAGCTTTTCCGGCCTGCTCAAGGATTTCGTGCGCAAGCACGATGCCCGGGTGATCGTACGCGGCCTGCGCGCCGTGTCCGACTTCGAATACGAGTTCCAGATGGCGGGCATGAACCGCTACCTGCTGCCCGATGTCGAAACGCTGTTCCTGACCCCGTCCGACCAGTACCAGTTCATCTCGGGCACCATCGTGCGCGAGATCGCCATGCTGGGCGGGGATGTCTCCAAATTCGTCTTCCCTTCGGTCGACCGCTGGCTGCAGAAGAAAATCGCCGCGAATGCGGCAATGGCATCCGCAGTGGCGGCATCGACCGCTCCGAAGGCATAACGCCCGAGTTATCCCATGGCTTTGCTGATTACCGACGACTGTATCAATTGCGACGTGTGCGAGCCCGAGTGCCCGAACGACGCCATCTCGATGGGCGCGGAGTTCTACCAGATCGATCCGCACAAGTGCACCGAGTGCGTCGGCCATTTCGACGAACCCCAGTGCCAGCAACTCTGCCCCGTTGCCTGCATCCCCTTCGATCCCGCGTGGCGAGAAAGCCGCGAACAACTCCAGGCCAAGTACGAACGCCTGACCGCTGCCAAGGCAGCCTGAAGTTTCAAAAATGCCGGTCCTTCGAGGCCGGCATTTTTTTGTCCACCATTTTCGCTACCGATCTCAGGTCCCCTCCATGCAAAAGGCATAGCCATGCCATCTTTGATTGCGTACGCAATTTAACTTTGATTGCGCTCGCAATATACGAGATATAAAGGGTTTTCTTGCTTCGTGCTATGCTGGTTCCATGAAAGACGAAACCGACCAGCACTCTGCGCTGCCGTCTTCGGTCAGCGAAAACATCGGCACCATCGCCGATTTTTATGCACGTCATGAAGACCATGTCACGACCACCCAGCGGGCCATGGAAAAGGTCGCGCTGTTCCTGGGCAGTCCGGTTTACATCGCCGGCAACATCGGCTTCATCCTGTGCTGGATCCTGATTAACATCACGGCCACCGACCTGCATTTCAAGACCTTCGACCCGCCGCCGTTTTCGCTCCTGCAAGGCATCATCACCCTGAACGCCTTCGTCATCTCGACAACCGTGCTGATCCGCCAGAACCGCATGTCGCGCCTGGCCGATCATCATGCCCACCTCGATCTGCAAGTTAACCTGCTCACCGAAGAAAAGACCAGCAAGATCATCGAGCTGATCGACCAGCTGCGGCGCGACCTGCCGAATGTCCGCTCGGAAGTCGACAGGGAAGCCGAGGAACTGGCCAAGCCGGCCGATCCGAAAGCCGTGCTCGAAGCGATCGAAAGCAAGAACGACGCCCCCTACGGCGAAGCAGGGGAGCGCGCCCGCAAGTCCGACGATTGAAACAGGGGTGTTGCCGATTGGCTGCGCTGTGGATAGAGTGCGCTAAAGCAGCATTTTGCTTGCTTGAATACACTAGAAGGAGACACCCCATGCGTTGGATGCACACCCTCGCCGTCGGCACCGTTCTCAGCGTGACGATGGTCCTGCCTGCCGCCGCTGCCGTCGATGTCAGCGGTTATCAATTCGAAGACACGAACAAGGTCGCGGGCAAGGATTTGAAGTTGAACGGTGCCGGCATGCGCACCAAGTTCGTCATCAAAGTCTACGCCGCCGGCTTGTACCTGCCGGAAAAATCGAAGGCACTGGCCGAGATCGTGAAACAGGACGGCCCGCGCCGCATCACCCTGCAGATGGCGCGCGACGTCTCGTCGGAGGATTTCGGCAAGGCCTTTATGGATGGCCTCAACGATAACGTCGACAAAGCCGAAAAACAGAAGATCGTGGCCCAGATCGGCAAGTTCGGCGAGATGTTTGCCGGCGTCGACGGTCTTAAAAAAGGCGACGTGCTGCACATCGACTGGATTCCGGGCAGCGGCACCGTGTGCGAGCTGAACGGCAAAAAACTGATCGAAAACGTCCCCGACATCAATTTCTATAACGCGCTGCTGCGCATCTGGCTGGGCGACAAGCCGGTTGACCGTTCGCTCAAATCAGCGCTGCTGGGCGACGCCCGCTGAATATTACTTTTCTCATCAAGAACGCGGCCCCGGGCAACCGGTGGCCGCGTTTTTTTTCGTCCCGATTTTTTGACTGCGCGGCTACCACTTTTTCGGGGTAGGGGTCCCCCTGCAGCCACCATGTCGAGGGCGCCAACGCGCTCAATCTTCGATATCATCGAAAGTTACCGTATCTCATCCATAATCGATGACTTTATATGAACTTCATTTAAAATGTATGATTATTACCCTATATCTCATTCATATCTCACTAATTACTTCTATTAAAGATTTTCATACAGTTTCAAAAGGAATGTCTGGCAAACAGAGATAACTCATCAATATCGTACATTTTAGTTCTTTCATCTGGCATTGATGCCTCATCTTTGGATTCATCTCATAATCGAATTTATGCATACCATCGATTATATCGACTAATTGTTAAATAATCGGAGCGAAAAAATCCCATGAAAACTCGAGTAACCGAAAATCAAAGGCGAATGGCGGGGATGGCTTGCCCTGGCCGGTCGACCAGGCCAACGGCGGCAGGCTGAAAAGAGAATGGGAACGGTGCCGACAGGCGAAAAAAAAACGGCGCCCGTTACCGGACGCCGTTTTTTTTGGAGGAAGCGAGTAAATTCTATTAGGAGCGCGAACCCATGGCCTGCACGCTCGGGGTGTCAAGCTTGAGGTCGGCCTGCTTGGCCGCGTTCAGCTTGCGGCGGGCCGCCAGTTGGTCCTTGGTCGGACGCGGACGCACTACCAACACCAGCGCACGGGCGATGCCGATCAACAGCGGGCGGAAGAACATCAGCACGGCACCCAGTACGATCAACTGCACCATGCCAGTAACCAAGTGGGCAAAAGGAACGGCGGTCAGGGGCGCTTGGAACAGGGTGTCGGCGAAAGACATGGCTTATATATAGGATATCGATGAGTTCCGGATCACTATAGTGCAACGCAACATATAAATCTAATTACGTTCCCTGATAGTGCTCATGCTGTTCGTGAATGGGAAATCAGGTACACTGTCATCATCTTGTTTACCCTTTAGCGCCGAATCGCCATGAGCTTTCTTACGCTTGACCTGAACCTGCTCCGTGTCTTCGACGCTGTCATGACCGAGCAAAACCTGACCCGGGCCGCCGGCCACCTGGCCATGACGCAACCTGCCGTCTCGAACGCCATCAAGCGCCTGCGCGAGAGTCTCGGCGACGAATTGCTGATCCGGACCGCCTATGGCGTCAAGCCGACGCCGCGTGCCGAAGCACTGTGGCCGTCGGTGCGCCAGGCGCTGGCCGCGCTGGAAGCGGCCGTGATGCCGGAAACCTTCGACGTCTCCAAGGCCCAGGCCACCTTCCGCCTGGCCATGGCCGACGCCACCGCCGCGCTGTGGCTGCCGTCGCTGGTGCGCTCGATCGAAAAAGAGGCACCGGGCGTGAATATCCGCATGGTGCCGCTGACCACGCGCGAACCGCGCCCGATGCTGCTGCGCGGCGACATCGACCTGGCCGTCGGCTTCTTCCCCGGCGTCGCCGCCCAGCTGTCGTATGAAACCGGTTCGCCGATCCGCCACGAGCGGCTGTATTCGGGAGAATACGTGGCCGTGATGCGCAAGAACCACGCGCTGGCGCAGGGCAAGCTGGACCTGGACGAGTACTGCAAGGCCGACCACCTGCTGGTGAGCTTCTCAGGCCGTGCCCACGGCCTGGTCGACGAGGCGCTGGCCCAGATCGGCCGCGAACGCCGCATCCTGTTGACGGTTAATCAGTTCTTCACCGCCGGCCGCGTGGTCGCCAACTCCGACCTGGTCACCGTGCTGCCCAAGCACCTGATCGCCTCCACCGGCGCCGCCGACGCGCTGGTCTGGCGCGAACTGCCGTTCCAGCTGCCTGCGGTGCACCTCGACATGCTGTGGCACGAACGCGATGGCCGCAGCCCGGCCCACCGCTGGCTGCGCAACAACCTGGAAAGCATGTCGGCCTCGGCCCAGAAGACGCTGCCGCACAAGTCGGAGACGAATGAGCGGATGGAGAAGGTAGCGTAATACGTCATCTTCGGCATTGCCGAAAATGACTTCCCGTAAACTTAGCACGTCATTCCCGCGAAAGCGGAATCCATGCTGAGTAACAGAAATAGCTACATCAGATACGTTGCGGCACTTCCTAAATGCTGACTTCGGAATCTTGGTAGGCATTCCCGCTTCCGCGGGAATGAGGGCCATACGCCTTATTTGATCGGCAACTTGGTCGTATTCTTGACCTCTTCCATCACCGCATACGTGTGCGTCTCGCGCACTCCCTTCTGCAGCAGCGTTTTACCAAGGAACTCGCGGTAAGCCGCCATGTCCTTGACACGCGCCTTGACCAGGTAATCAAAACCGCCCGCCACCATGTGGCACTCGAGCACTTCAGGAATCAGCTGCACGCTCTGTTTGAAGGCGTCGAACACCTCCGGCGTCGTGCGGTCCAGCACCACTTCGATGAAGACCAGCAGCGACACGTCCAGCAGCTGCGGATTCAACTGGGCCGTGTAGCCCATGATGTAGCCGGACTCGTGCAACTTGCGCACCCGTTCCAGGCAAGCTGCCGGCGACAGGTTGACCCGTGCCGCCAGTTCGACGTTGCTGATGCGTCCGTCGCTCTGTAGCTCGGCAAGGATTTTCTTGCTGATCTTGTCCAGCATCTTGGTTCACTCTCCACTATAAATATTATTTGGTGAAATTCTCTCACCAAAAACTATCTATTGCTAGTCTTCTGTAAAAACAGAATTAATCAAGAAGAATTCTCTCTACAATCGAATCATGTTTCCGCGTTCCGACTCGCGCCGACCGTATTTACGGTGCGGCGCGTTTTGCCATGCGCAGCCAGTCCCCGATCACCCCCGACTTTTCACTTTTTTTTAGAGTTTCCATGAACATTGCCGCCGCCCCGGCCACCACCTTCGTTCCTTTCGACGCCCTGCAGGCCGAGACCCGTAGCGCCCAGGCGCCCCTGCGTGCCGCGATCACCGCCGCCTACCGCCGCGACGAGACCACCGCGGTGGAATGGCTGCTGGCCCAGGGTGCCCGTGCCCATGCGGACGCGCATGGCCTGGCGCATCGCCTGGTGAGCGCGGTGCGTGCCAAGCGCACACGCGCGTCCGGCGTGGATGCGCTGATGCACGAATTCTCGCTGTCGTCCGAGGAAGGCGTCGCCCTGATGTGCCTGGCCGAAGCGCTGCTGCGCATCCCGGACAGCGAGACCGCCGACCGCTTGATCGCGGATAAAATCAGCAAGGGCGACTGGAAAAAGCACCTGGGCGAATCACCGTCGCTGTTCGTGAACGCCGCCACCTGGGGCTTGCTGGTCACCGGCAAGCTGGTGGGGTCGAGTAGTGAAAAAGGCTTGGGCGCCGCGCTGACGCGGATGATCGCGAAGGGCGGCGAACCGCTGATCCGCAAGGGCGTCGACCTGGCGATGCGCATGCTCGGCAACCAGTTCGTGACCGGCCAGACCATCGAGGAAGCGCTGAAGAACAGCCGCGACAACGAAACCCGCGGTTACCGTTACTCCTACGACATGCTGGGCGAAGCGGCACTGACCGAGCTCGATGCGCAGCACTATTACGCCTCGTATGAAGCGGCGATCCACGCGATCGGCAAGGCCTCGAACGGCCGCGGCATCAAGGACGGTCCGGGCATTTCCATCAAGCTGTCGGCGCTGCATCCACGCTACAGCCGGGCCCAGTCTGCGCGCGTGATGGCGGAACTGCTGCCGCGCGTGCGCCAGCTGGTGCTGCTCGCCAAGGAATACGACATCGGCATCAACATCGACGCCGAAGAAGCCGACCGCCTCGAGATTTCGCTCGACATGCTGGAAGCACTGGCCTTCGACCCCGACCTGGCCGGTTTCGAGGGCATCGGCCTGGTGGTGCAGGGCTATCAAAAACGCTGCCCGTTCGTGATCGATTTCGTGGTCGACCTGGCGCGCCGCAGCGGCCGCAAATTCATGGTGCGCCTGGTCAAAGGTGCGTACTGGGACGCCGAGATCAAGCGCGCCCAGGTCGACGGCCTGCCGGGCTACCCGGTGTACACGAGAAAGGTCTACACCGACGTTTCCTACCTCACCTGCGCGCGTAAGCTCTTGGGCGCGACCGACGTCATCTACGCCCAGTTCGCCACCCACAACGCCCACACCCTGTCCGTGATCTACACCTGGGCCAAGGCGGACAATGTGCAAAATTACGAATTCCAGTGCCTGCACGGCATGGGAGAGACGCTGTACGACCAGGTCGTCGGCGCCAAGAATCTGGATAAAGCCTGCCGCATCTATGCGCCGGTCGGTTCGCACGAAACGCTGCTGGCCTACCTGGTACGCCGGCTGCTGGAAAACGGCGCCAATTCGTCGTTCGTGAACCAGATCGTCGACGAAAGCGTGCCGATCGAGACGCTGCTGACCGACCCGTTCGACGCCGCCCGTGCCGCCGACTGCCTGCCGCATCCGCGCATCCCGCTGCCGCAGGCGCTGTACCCGGACAGCCGTAAAAATTCCGGCGGCCTGGATCTCGCCAACGAAGACGTGCTGGCCGCCCTGGCAGGCGAACTGGGCACTGTGCGTCCCTACGTGGCAGCGCCATTGATCGATGGCCAACTTGAAGCGGCGGGCGCAGTGAATATCGTGAACCCGGCACAGTCGGCCGATATCGTCGGCCACATTACCGAAGCGACAGTCGGCGACGTCGATACCGCGCTGGGTGCCGCCGTCGCCGCCGCGCCGGCGTGGGAGGGTCTCGGCAACGCCGCGCGTGCCGACATCCTGCTGCGCGTGGGCGATCTGTTCGAACAGCACCAGGCCGAACTGATGGCGCTGGCGGTGCGCGAAGCCGGTAAATCGCTGCCGAACGCGATCGCGGAAATCCGCGAAGCCGTCGACTTCCTGCGCTATTACGCGGCCGAGATCCGCAGCGCCAGCGCCAGCCGGGCGCTGGGACCCGTGACCTGCATCAGCCCATGGAACTTCCCGCTGGCGATTTTTACCGGCCAGGTCGCGGCCGCACTGGCTGCCGGCAACACCGTGCTGGCAAAACCGGCCGAGCAGACGCCGCTGATCGCCTTCCGCGCGGTACAGCTGTTCCACGAGGCCGGCGTGCCGGCCGGCGCGCTGCAGTTGCTGCCGGGCCGCGGTGACACCGTCGGTGCCGCCTTGACCAACGATACGCGCGTCAAAGGCGTGATTTTCACCGGGTCGACCGAAGTCGCCCAATTGATCAACCGCACGCTGGCGGAGCGCGCCGTGCGCGAGGGCTGCGACATTCCGCTGATTGCGGAAACCGGCGGCCAGAACGCCCTGATCGTCGATTCCTCGGCGCTGCCGGAACAGGTGGTGCAGGACGTGTTGAGCTCGGCCTTCGACAGTGCCGGCCAGCGCTGCTCGGCGCTGCGCGTCTTGTTCCTGCAGGACGATATCGCCGACAAGACGATCCGCATGCTGAAGGGCGCGATGCAGGAATTGCGCGTCGGCGTGCCGGACCGCCTGGCCACCGATATCGGTCCGGTGATCGATGCCGAAGCACAGGGCAACCTGCTGGGCCATATCGAGCGCATGAAGGCGAAGGCGAAACAGCATTTCTCGCTGTCGCTGCCGGATGGCCTGGCGCAGCAGGGCACCTTCGTGCCGCCGACGGTGCTGGAAATCGGATCGCTGGCCGAGCTGCAGCGCGAAGTGTTCGGCCCGGTGCTGCACATCGTCCGCTACCGCCGCGCCGACCTGGCGCAAGTGGTCGACACCATCAATGCCACCGGCTACGGCCTGACGCTGGGCGTGCATTCGCGCATCGACGAGACCATCGACTTCATCGCCACGCGCGCCCACGTCGGCAACATCTACGTCAACCGCAACATCGTCGGTGCCGTGGTCGGTGTCCAGCCCTTCGGCGGCGAGGGCAAATCCGGCACCGGTCCCAAGGCCGGCGGTCCGCTCTACCTGAAGCGCCTGCAACAGGATGCGGCGCC
>JAKOOD010000300.1 GCA_022701635.1 Burkholderiaceae bacterium
CTCTTGTCCGACTGGTCGTCGCCGTAGACGGTGGCGACCAGCTTGACCTTGGCGTATTCCGGCTTTTGCAGCACCCCCTTCATCACGCCGATCCAGATGTTCTGGTTGGTGGCCTGGGCGGAGGCCGACAGGATCGCGACTTCGCCAGCGCCGCCCATCGAACTGGCCGCCATCTGGATCTGCTTCTCGCCGATCAGTTCCGCGTTGGACGGGTTCAACTGCATCTGGCGGCCTTCCGGCGCCAGGCCGGAATCGAAGGAGATCACCTTGATCCCGCGCGCCATCGCCTTCTTCGCGATCGGTACCAGCGCATTCGGGTCGTTGGCCGAGATGACGATCGCATCGACCTTCTGGCTGATCAGCGAGTTGATGATCTCGATCTGGCCTTCGGCGCTGGGCGTGGTCGGGCCGGTGTAGATCACCTCGACGTTGCCGAGCTGCCTGGCCGCTTCGTCGGCGCCCGCGTGCGCGGCGTCGAAGAAGCCGTTGCCGAGGTTTTTCACGACCATCGCGATGCGGGTTTTCTCGGGCTTTTTTTCGCACCCGGATAATGTGCCGACCGCCCCGACGACGACGCCGGCCGCGGCGACCGCCATCAGGAGACGCTTGATCTGGTTATGCTTGATGCTCAATGCGATGTCTCCGTCTGGAAGATGGCGGCCGTCTGCAGGTCGTACGCGGGGTTCGACTGCAGGTCGTAGGCATGATTGAAATGCGGCGCGCACAGGGCCGGGGCAGAGGCATCCGGCGCCACGGTGACGACGTTGACGCCGTATTGTTCGAGCAGCTGCACGGCGCTGTCGGAGGCGTTGGTGTCGGTGATGACGGTGGCCACGCGGTCCAGGCCGCACAGGATCAGGCCGGCCTTCTTGGCGAACTTGGAGCTGTCCGCCAGTACCACGAGTTCCTCGGCCTGGCTGATCAAGCGCTTCTCGGCCTGGATCAGCAGCGGGTCGGCTTCCATCAGGCCCAGCAGCGACAGGCCGTACACGCTCATGAACATCTTGCTGGCGTAGTGGTGCTGGGTGATGTCGTTGTCGAAGGGCGACAGGATCACGTTCTGCTCGCGATAGACCTTGCCGCCCGGGACGATGATCTCGTTCTCGCTCGAGACCAGCAGCCGTTCCGCCATCAGGAAGGAGTTCGTGAGGATCTTCAACTGTTTATCGGCCAGGAACTCGGCCATCATGAAGGTGGTGGTGCCACCGTTGATGATGATCGTCTCGCCGTCCACGCACATCGACGCCGCCTGGCGTGCGATGGCGCGCTTGCGCGCCGCGTAGCACTGGATATTGTTCTGGAAGGTTTCGCTCGACAGCGCGAACTGGCGCTTTTTCGGGAGCAGGTTTTCTGCGCCGCCGCGGGTGCGGGTGAGCAGGTTGCGGGCTGCGAGCCAGCTGATGTCGCGCCGGACCGTCGCCGGGGACGCGTTGAGCCATTCGACAAGCTGTTGCACCGTCGCTGTCTGGTGTTCGGCCAGCAGCTTCAGCAAACGCTTGCGGCGCTTGTGATTCACCATGTTGTCTCCTCCTGTTGCCGTCTGTTTTGGATTGCGGCTCGCTAAAGTCATGCCGAAAAGGAATGCTTTGCGTCGTTAAAGATTAATCAGACTGCAAGGGCGAGTCAATCACCAATTGCTCAAGCCGTTGATTATTTCTACGACGCGGCGCATCAAAATGCGCAATCCAATCAAGCAAATGATTAATTCAGACTTGGTCAGGAAGTTGACTGTTTCTGAGTTGACACTGATTACCCCGCTGATTTCTACTTGTCCGGGTCGCCAGGGACGCTTTCCACTAGAGGGCGCTGGCCAGGGATGTCGAGCTTTAGAGCGCCTAACAAAACCTTCAGGGCAACGCGCATTGTCGAAGACAGTACGAATGTACGGCGAGACGATGCAACGCCGCCATGGGGGTTTTGTTAGGTGCTCTTCACTAATCAATAACGGAGACTGTCAATGAGCGCATTAAGCGAAACCAAGCCGAAGGAACCGATCGCCTCACGCTGGAATGATCAACTCGCGGCCGGGATGAGCGAACCGGAACTGCTGCTGTACCGTTCGAACCTGCTCGGTTCGGACCTGCGCATCACCAACTTCGGAGGCGGCAACACCTCCGCCAAGATCATGATGGAAGATCCGCTCAGCGGCGGCCAGGTCGAGGTCCTGTGGGTCAAGGGCTCGGGCGGCGACCTCGGCTCGATCAAGCTGGACGGCTTCTCGACGCTGTACATGGACAAGCTCAACGCGCTCAAGGGGCGCTATCGCGGCCTCGAACTCGAAGACGAGATGGTCGCCTACCTGCCGCACTGCACCTTCAACCTGAATCCGCGCGCGGCCTCGATCGACACCCCGCTGCATGCGTACATCGCGCGCAAGCACGTCGACCACATGCACCCGGATTCGGTGATCGCGATCGCCGCCTGCAAGAACAGCGAAGCGATCACCCAGCGCGTGTTCGAGGGAGAACTGGGCTGGCTGCCGTGGCAGCGTCCCGGCTACGACCTGGGCCTGAAACTGGAAAAGCTGTCGCAGGAACAGTCGCACCTGAAGGGCATCATCCTCGAAGGCCACGGCCTGTTCACCTGGGGCGACGACGCCAAGTCGTGCTACGAGACCACGCTGCAGATGATCAAGCGCGCCGAGGACTGGCTGAACGCGAACATCAAGCA
>JAKOOD010000302.1 GCA_022701635.1 Burkholderiaceae bacterium
GGGCAGCCGCTGACCGGGAGTATATCCAGGCCCAGGTCGCGGATCAGGCGGTCGGGCAAGTAGGCCAGCGCTTGCCCGGTACGCACCAGCTTGCCCAGCAGCGCCAGGTCGTCGCTGCGGTAGCGGATCGTGCGTGGGAAGCGCTCGTCGTGCCAGCCATCGCTCGACACGCCCGTTTCCAGTTGCGCGAAAGGCGGTGTCAGCAAGGTCGCGAACGCGTGGGCGATGACCTCCTCGATCGCGGCGCCGCCGGGAAAGCGGGCCGCATGCAGAGGATGCGCGGCGCCGATCGCGACGCGGAACTCGGTGTCGCCCAGCGCGCGGCTTTCCAAGCGGGTATCCAGCCCTTCCAGCATCCCGCCGGTGACCAGCGCCACATCCGCGCCGCCGTTGACCAGCGCGCGCAATGCCTGCGCCTCGCTCATCTGCTGGATGCCGACCGCAGCCTTTGGATAGGCTTGCGTCACCCGTGTCGCCAGCGTTTCCGCCCAGTGCACGTGCAGCAGCGCCGGCGCCGCGATGCGGCAGGCGAAGGCATGTTTTTCGCCGGCGAAGTCGAACCGCCAATGGATCTACGCCACGCAGCCGACGGGCCGCGTCGGCGCCGAACATTACACCCTGCGCGAGACCCCCATCGACGACCGCCTGGCCGCCGGCGAAGTGCTGCTGGAAGCGCGCTACCTCAGCGTCGACCCTTACATGCGCGTGCAGCAGCACACCCGCCGTACCTACGATGCGCCGCATCCGCTCGGCATCGTCCAGCAAGGCGGGCGGTGTCGCAGGTGCTGGCGTCGAGCAGCGCGGCGCTCGAGCCTGGCGACTGGGTGCTCGGCTATAACGGCTGGCAGACCCACGACAAGTGCCACGCGTCCCAGTTGCAGAAGCTCGATCCGGCGGCGGCGCCGGTGACCAGTGCGCTCGGCGTCCTCGGCATGCCCGGCCGCACCGCCTGGTTCGGGCTGATGGAGGCGGGGCGGCCGCGCCCTGGCGATACGCTCGTGGTGTCGGGTGCGGCAGGCGCGGTCGGCTCGCTGGTGGCGCAGTTCGGCAAGCGCGCCGGCTGCCGCGTGATCGGCATCGCCGGCGGCCCGGCGAAGTGCGCCTGGCTGACCGGACGCCTGGGTCTGGATGGCGCGATCGACTACAAGTCCTTCTCCAGCACCGAAACGCTGGCGGCCGAGGTAATGCGCCAGAGCGGCGGCGTCGACATCTATTTCGACAACGTCGGCGGTGCCGTCAGCGATGCCGTCATCCCGCTGATCAACCTGCGCGCGCGCATCGTCGTATGCGGCACGATCAGCCAGTACGAAGGCGGCATCGACGTGCCCGAGCTGGCACCGCGCGTGCTGCAGCACCTGCTGTTCCAGCGCGCCACCGCGCAGGGCATCCTGGCGCGCGACTTCGTGCATCGCATGGATGAACTGCGCGCGGTGGTCACGCCCTGGGTGCGTGCCGGCGAGGTGTTCCTGGACGAAACCGTGGTGGACGGCTTCGAGCGCCTGCCGCACGCCCTGAACATGCTGTTCGAGGGCGTCAACACCGGCAAGCTGCTGGTCAAGGTGGCGTAAGGCGGCGCCGGTTATAGGTCGCCGGCGCGCCGGATTGCCAGGTGCGGAAGGCGAGAGGTCACTTGCCCGGATCCTTCTGGTTCGCGAACTGGTCGAACTCGACGTTGTACGGCTGCCCACCCACGTTCTCGACCTTGCGCACGTACACGGTCTGCACCGCGTCGCGGGTGGCCGGGTCGATCGTGAGCGGGCCGCGCGGGCTGTCCAGCTTCAGGCCCTTGAGCACGGCCATCGCCTTGTCGCCGTCGATCCGGCCCCCCAGTTTCTGGCTGACCTGGTAGATCGCGTTCATGCCGTCGTAGGCGGCGACCGCCATGAAGTTGGGACGTCCGCCGCCCGGGTTGGCGGCGGCGAAGCTTTTCAGGAAGGCGTCGTTGGCGGGCGACTTGTGCGCCGCCGAATAATGGAAGGTGGTGATCACGCCCAGCGTGGCGTCGCCCATGGTGGGCAGCACGTGGTCGTCGGTGAGGTCGCCGGTGGCGATCACGCGGATGCCGGCCTCCTGCAGGCCGCGTTCGCGGTAGCCTTTCATGAAGGCGATGCTTTGCTCGCCGGCCGGCACGAACACGAACACCGCATCCGGCCTGGCGTCCTTGATGCGCTGGATGAAGGGCGCGAATTCCGGGTTGCGCAGCGGGACCCGGATCGCCTCGACCACCTTGCCGCCGTTCTTCTGCAGGCGCTCGCTGAAGGCCTTCTCGGCGTCGATGCCGGGACCGTAATCCGCCACCAGCGTCACGACCTTGCCGATCTTGTTTTTCATCGCCCAGTCGCCCATCGGCGCCGATACCTGCGGCAGCGTCATCGACACCCGCGCGATGTAGTCGGATTTGGTCGTGATCACCGACGTCGCCGCATTCATGACGATCATCGGCTTCTTCGCCTGCTGGGCCAGCGGCGCCACCGCCAGCGCTTCCGGCGTCAGGCCGAAGCCGGCCAGGAAGTCGACCTTGTCGCGCACCACCAGTTCCTGCGCCAGGCGCTTGGCGATGTCGGGGGAGGGGCCGGTGGTGTCCTTGTAGATCACCTCGATCTTCCTGCCGGCGACCCTGTCGCCGTGGCTGGCCATCCAGGCCTTGATCCCGCCCTGCATCTGCTTGCCGTAGTCGGCGAAGGGGCCGGAGAAGGGGGCGATGACGCCCACCTTGATCGTGTCCTGGGCCGCGCTCTGGGCCTGCACGGGTAGGGCGGCAAGTCCCGCCACCGCGGCCAAGGCCGCTGCCATCGTCCTGCGCTTCATGCTGAGTCTCCTGGTTGTGGTGTTCTGTCGACAAGCGAATATCAGGGAAACTGACAATGATGTTGACAACGCTTGTACAACAACAATAGTATTTATTCAGCGTTCGGTAAGCAACTACTTGTTCGATTACCGAACGCCATATAAATATACTCAGGAGACAATATGAAGAACACCCTCTGCAGCGCGCCCCTGCCGCTGATTGCGCTTTCGCTCGGCCTGGCCGGCCTCGGCGCCGCCCCGGCCCAGGCCCAGACGAGCGTCCAGATCTACGGCCTCGTCGACAGCGGCCTCGCCCACGTCACCAACGTCGACGCCGCCGGCCACTCGATCACCAAGGTGCCGACGCTGACCGGCTCCTTCCCCTCGCGCATCGGCTTCCGCGGCACCGAGGACCTGGGCAACGGCCTGCAAGCGTTCTTCATCCTGGAAAACGGCTTGCAGCTGGATACCGGCGTCACCGGCCAGGGCAACCGCATCTTCGGCCGCCAGGCGCTGGTCGGCCTGAAGGGCGCCTGGGGTGCCCTGAGCATCGGGCGCCAGCTGAACATGACCTATCTCGCGCCGATCAAGTCCGACGTGCTGGGGCCGAACCTGTTCGCCATCGGCAGCATCGATCCCTACCTGCCGAATGCGCGCAGCGACAACGCGATCGCCTACTACGGCAACTTCAACGGCATCGTGGTCGGCGCCACCTGGAGCACCGGGCGCGACGCATCGAGTGCCGGTGGCCCGGCCGCGACCAACTGCGCGGGCGAAGTCGCCGGCAACGCCAAGGCCTGCCGCCAGTACACCGCCCTGTTCGGCTACGAAACCAAGGACTATGGCTTGAACGTGTCCTACGACCGCCTGTACGGCAACACCGGCGCTGCCGGCGGCCTCACCAGCAGCAACAACACCGACGTGCGCAAGACCATCAACGGCTACTACATGGTGGGGCCGGCCAAGATCGGCGCCGGCGTGGTCGACCGCGACACCAACGCCGCCACCGGCGAGACCAAGTCCGACCTCTACTACCTGGGCGTCAGCTATCCGATCGGGCTGTACACGATCGACGTCCAGGGGGCGCGCCGCGACACCAAGAACTCGCCGTCCGACGTGAACATGCTGGTCGGCCGCCTGACCTACAACTTCTCCAAGCGCACCGCGGTCTACGGCGCGGTCGGCCGCATGGCCAACAAGGGCAACTCGGCGGTGGCGCTGGATGCCGGCGGCACGGTCGGCACCGGCATGGGGCAGAACGGCGTCATGATGGGCCTGCGCCACAACTTCTGACGCGGCGGGCCCCGGCTCAGGGCAGCAGCACCGACAACTCCTGGGCCCCGCGCAGCAGCACCGGCAGGAATGCCTGGCGCATGCGCTCGGCGCTGACACGGGCCGCCTGGGCGCCGACGTTGAGGGCGGCCACGATCTGGCCCGAGGCGCCGCGCACCGGCACGGCGATCGAGCGCAGGCCGAGTTCGAGTTCCTCGTCGATGACGGCGTAGCCGTCGCGGCGCACGCCGGCCAGGATCTCGCGCAGGCGCTTCTGGCTGACCACGGTGTGTTCGGTCATCGCGCGCAGCTTCACGCGCGCGAAGTAGGCGTCCAATTCATGGGGCGGCAGGTGGGCCAGCATCACCCGGCCCAGCGAGGTGCAGTAGGCGGGCAGGCGGCTGCCGGTGTTCAGGGCGACCGACATCACGCGCGAGGCGGCCGAGCGGGCGACGTACAGCACCTCGCCTTCGTCCAGCACGGCCAGCGAGCTCGACTCGCCGAGTTCGCGGCTGATGTTGTTGAGGTAGGGCTGGCTGGAGACGGTCAGCGGGGTCGACGACAGGTAGGAATGGCCGAGCGTGAGCACCTTGGGGCGCAGCGAAAAATTGTTCAGCTCGGCGCCGACGTAGCCGAGCTGCTGCAGCGTGTACAGGCAGCGCCGCACCGCCGCGCGCGGAATGCCGGTCTTCTGGCTGATCTGGGCGATGGTCTGCGGCTTGCGCGAATCGCTGAAGGCGCGCACCACGGCCAGGCCGCGCGCCAGCGAGGTCATGAAGCTGGGGTCGGTCAGGGCATCGATCTGTTCGGCGATGGTCGGTTCGCGCTCTTCCGGCGTGGCGCCGGCGTCGATGCTGTCGGTCTTGCGGGTCGATGAGGTCATGGTCGGATGCTGGACTGGATTGGTTTGCGTGGTTTGCGTAGTTTGCGTTCAGTGCGACTAAGCGCTACACTAAATGTACGGTAATCGAATATTTGTGCGATTATCGAACAACGTAATTATCCGGGATTGTTAACGGGATTTCAAGGGGCGCGGTTCCCGCCGCGCTCCGGACAAGGCGGAAACATGATTGACAAGACTTATGAATCGCTCGAGAGCGCGGTCGCCGACATCCACGATGGCGCCACCGTGATGATCGGCGGCTTCGGCAATGCCGGCATGCCGGCGGCACTGATCGACGCGCTGATCGCCCATGGCGCGCGCGACCTCACCATCGTGAACAACAACGCCGGCAACGGCGACACCGGCCTGGCGGCCCTGCTGGCCGCCAAGCGCGTGCGCAAGATCGTCTGCTCGTTCCCGCGCCAGGCCGATTCCTGGCACTTCGACGCGCTCTACCGCGCCGGCGAGATCGAGCTCGAACTCACGCCGCAGGGCAACCTGGCCGAGCGCATCCGCGCGGCCGGCGCCGGCATCGGCGGCTTCTTCACCCCGACCGGCTACGGCACCCTGCTGGCCGAAGGCAAGGAAACCCGCCTGATCGACGGCAAGCACTACGTGCTGGAATCGCCGATCCATGCCGACTTTGCACTGATCAAGGCGCTGCGCGGCGACCGCTGGGGCAACCTGGTGTACCGCAAGACCGCGCGCAACTTCGGCCCGATCATGGCGATGGCGGCCAAGACCACCATCGCCCAGGTGAGCGAGATCGTGGCGCTCGGCGAACTCGATCCGGAAAACATCGTCACCCCGGGCATCTTCGTCCAGCGCGTCGTGAAGGAGGCCGCATGAGCACCAACAAATACACGCGCGACCAGATCGCCGCCCGCGTCGCCCAGGACATCCACGAGGGCGCCTACGTCAACCTCGGCATCGGCCTGCCGACCAAGGTCGCCAACTACCTGCCGGCGGACCGCGAAGTCTTCCTGCACAGCGAGAACGGCGTGCTGGGCATGGGTCCGGCGCCTGCACCCGGCGAGGAAGACGAAGACCTGATCAACGCCGGCAAGCAGCCGGTGACGCTGCTCACCGGCGGCGCGTACTTCCACCACGCCGACTCGTTCGCGATGATGCGCGGCGGCCACCTCGACATCTGCGTGCTGGGCGCTTTCCAGGTCTCGGAAAAGGGCGACCTGGCCAACTGGCACACCGGCGCGCCGGATGCGATTCCGGCCGTCGGCGGCGCCATGGACCTGGCGATCGGCGCCAAGCAGGTGTTCGTGATGATGGACCATCAAACGAAGACCGGCGAGAGCAAGATCGTGCGTGAGTGCAGCTACCCGCTGACCGGCGTCGGCTGCGTCAACCGCATCTATACCGACCTGGCCGTGCTCGACGTCACGCCGCAGGGCCTGCAGGTCCGCGAAATGGCGCCCGGCCTCACCTTCGACGAATTGCAGGCCGCCACCGGCGCCACGCTCCTGCCGCCAAGCCCGCCCATCACCGAATAAGGAACGACCATGACAACCGAAGCTTATATCTGTGACGCCATCCGCACCCCGATCGGCCGCTACGGCGGCGCGCTGAAGGACGTCCGTGCCGACGACCTCGGCGCCATCCCGCTGCGCGAACTCATGAAGCGCAATCCGGGCGTCGACTGGACCCAGGTCGACGACGTCATCTTCGGCTGCGCCAACCAGGCCGGCGAAGACAACCGCAACGTCGCCCACATGGCCTCGCTGCTGGCCGGCCTGCCGGCCGACGTGCCGGGCACCACCGTCAACCGCCTGTGCGGTTCCGGCATGGACGCCATCGGCATCGCCGCGCGCGCGATCAAGGCCGGCGAGACCCGCCTGATGATCGCCGGCGGCGTCGAGTCGATGACGCGCGCGCCGTTCGTGATGGGCAAGGCGGAAACCGCGTTCTCGCGCAACGCCCAGATCTACGACACCACCATCGGCTGGCGCTTCCCGAACAAGCTGATGAAGCACCAGTACGGCACCGATTCGATGCCGGAAACCGCCGAGAACGTCGCCGTCGACTACCAGGTCTCGCGCGAAGACCAGGACCGCTTTGCGCTGGCCAGCCAGGAAAAGACCGCGCGCGCCCAGCGCGAAGGCCTGTACGCCGACGAGATCGTGCCCGTCGAGATCCCGCAGAAGAAAGGTGACCACATCCTGTTCAGCCAGGACGAGCATCCGCGCGCGACCAGCCTGGAAGCGCTGGCCAAACTGAAGGGCGTGGTGCATCCGGGCGGCAGCGTCACCGCCGGCAACGCCTCGGGCGTGAACGACGGCGCCTGCGCGGTCCTGATCGCGAACGAGGAAGCCGCGCAAGCCTACGGCCTGACCAGGCGCGCCCGCATCGTCGGCATGGCCACCGCCGGCGTGCCGCCGCGCGTGATGGGCATCGGCCCGGCACCGGCCACGAAAAAGCTGATGAAGCAGCTCGGCATGAGCCTGGACCAGATGGACATCATCGAGCTGAACGAAGCCTTCGCCTCGCAGGCGCTGGCCGTGCTGCGCGAACTCGGCATCGCCGACGACGATCCGCGCGTGAACCCGTACGGCGGCGGCATCGCCCTCGGCCATCCGCTCGGCATGAGCGGCGCGCGCCTGGTGACCACCGCGATGTACCAGCTGCACCGCACCGGCGGCCGCTATGCCCTGTGCACCATGTGCATCGGGGTCGGGCAGGGGATTGCGATGGTGATCGAGCGGGTGTAGGCAACCGCTTGTTCCTGCCGTTTCACAGATAAAAGAATAGTAGGAGACAAGGATGGACAAGCGGTACAAGCGGTACAAGCGACAAGGGAGGCACGCATGATCGGGAACATGATCGGCGTGCTGTTCGATGGGATCGCCTATGGCGCCCTGTTGTTCCTGATTAGCGTCGGCCTGTCGGTGACGATGGGCATGATGAACTTCATTAACCTGGCCCATGGCGCGTTCGCCATGGTCGGCGGCTACGTCTGCGTGACGCTGCTGTCGAAGCTCGGGCTGCCTTTCCTGGCCACGCTGCCGCTGGCCTTCATCGTGGCGGCGCTGGTGGGGCTGGTGCTCGAGCGCATGCTGTACCGGCGGCTGTACCGGGCGCCGCACCTGGACCAGGTGCTGTTCTCGATCGGCCTGACCTTCATGGCGGTGGCCGGCGCCACCTGGCTGTTCGGCCCGACCCAGCAGCCGGTCAACCTGCCGGACTGGCTGCGTGGCCAGGTGCACCTGCTGGGTCTCGACCTCGGCACCTACCGCCTGTTCCTGATCGGCGTGGTGGTGCTGGTGACGGCGGCGCTGGTGCTGCTCATCGAGCGCACCCGCTTCGGCGCCATGATCCGCGCCGCGGTCGACAACCAGACCGCGGCCGAAGGCCTCGGCATCAACGTCAGCCGGGTGTTCAGCCTGACCTTCGCCCTCGGTTCCGGCCTGGCCGGGCTGGGCGGCGGCCTCGGCATCGACGTGCTCGGCCTCGACCCCAGCTTCCCGGTCAAGTACATGGTCTACTTCCTGCTGGTGGTGGCCGTCGGCGGCGCCGGTTCGATCAAGGGGCCGCTGATCGCCGCCCTGATCCTCGGCGTGTTCGACGTCGCCGGCAAATACTATGTGCCGGAAGTCGGCGCCTTTGTCATCTACACGCTGATGGTGGTGCTGCTGATCCTGTTCCCCTTCGGCCTGGTCAGGAGGAAAGCATGACGACCCCCGTCGATTCCACCGTGGCGCCGGCGCGCCTGCCGGAGTCTAGCGCCGGCCTGGCGCCGCGCCTGCCGAACGACCGCTGGAAGCCGCTCGACATCGCGTTCTGGCTGCTGCCGGTCGCGGCCTGGTTCCTGTTCCCCAACCACCTGGTGCTGGTCAGCCAGATCATGATCGTCGGGTTGTTCGCGCTGTCGCTCGACCTGATCCTCGGGTACGCCGGCATCGTCTCGCTCGGCCATGCCGCCTTCTTCGGACTCGGGGCCTACAGCGCCGGCCTGCTGTCGGCGCATGGCTGGGGCGAGCCGCTGTCCGGCCTGCTGGTGGCGGCGCTGGTGGCCGGCGCGTTCGGCTTCGTCGTCAGCTTCCTGGTGGTGCGCGGCCAGGACCTGGCGCGCCTGATGGTCACCCTCGGCATCGGCCTGATGCTGTTCGAGGCGGCCAACAAGGCGGCCTTCATCACCGGCGGCGTCGACGGCCTGTCCGGCATGGCCACCGCGCCGCTGTTCGGCGCCTTCGAGTTCGACCTGTACGGCAAGACCGCGTTCTGGTACAGCCTCGGCGTGCTGTTCCTGCTGTTCGTGCTGCTGCGGCGCCTGGTGAATTCGCCGTTCGGCATGTCGCTGCGCGGCATCCGCGAGGGCGGCAAGCGCATGCCGGCGATCGGCGCCAACGTCGACCGCCGCCTGCGCGCGGCCTTCACGGTCGGCGCGGCGGTCGCCGGCGTGGCCGGGGCGCTGCTGGCCCAGACCACGCAGTTCGTCGGCCTCGACTCGCTCGGCTTCCCGCGCTCGGCCGAACTGTTGATCATGCTGGTGCTGGGCGGGACCGGACGCCTGTACGGCGCACTGGTCGGCGCCGCCGTGTTCATGGTGGCCCAGGATTATATTTCCGGCCTCGATCCGGCCTACTGGCAGTTCTATATCGGCCTGCTGCTGGTGCTGATCGTGCTGTTTGCCCGCGGCGGCATCCTGGGCGGGTTGGAGCGAATCGCGCAGCGCCTGAAACCATCGGCACGCAAGGAGGTCGCATGACGACATCGAACCTGGGCCTGCGCACCGTCGGGCTGTCCAAGCAGTGGGGCGCGTTCAAGGCGAATACCGACATTTCGCTGGCCTTCGAACCCGGCGCGCGCCACGCGCTGATCGGCCCCAACGGCGCCGGCAAGACCACCTTCATCAACCTGCTGACCGGCGCCCTGGCGCCCACGCGCGGCGAGGTGTGGGTGGGCGAGCGCAACATCACGCACCTGGCGCAGCACGAGCGCGTCAAGCTCGGCATGACGCGCACCTTCCAGATCAACACCCT
>JAKOOD010000327.1 GCA_022701635.1 Burkholderiaceae bacterium
TTCAAGGAGCGCAAGGACTTGC
This sequence comes from Burkholderiaceae bacterium, assembly GCA_022701635.1. GTDB lineage: Bacteria > Pseudomonadota > Gammaproteobacteria > Burkholderiales > Burkholderiaceae_D > Telluria > Telluria phyllosphaerae. Next base: position 23 of record JAKOOD010000327.1, read on the forward strand.
CGGTGTACGACCCGGACGTGCGCACCTTCGACGTGTTCGACGCCAACGGCAAGCAGCTGGCGATCTTCATCCTGGATTACTACGCGCGTCCGAACAAGCAGGGCGGCGCCTGGATGAACGAGTACGTCACCCAGTCAAAACTGCTGGGTAACATGCCGGTGGTGGCGAACCACCTGAATATCCCGAAGCCGGCCGCCGGCCAGCCGACGCTGCTGACCTACGATGAAGTGCGCACCGCCTTTCACGAGTTCGGCCACGCGCTGCACGGCATGTTCTCGAACGTGACCTACCCGACCTTCGGCGGCGCCAACACGCCGCGCGACTTCGTCGAGTATCCGTCGCAGGTCAACGAGATGTGGGCGACCTGGCCGGAGGTGCTGGCCAACTACGCCAAGCATTACCAGACCGGTGCACCGATGCCGAAGGCGCTGCTGGACAAGGTGCAGGCGTCGAAGAAGTTCAACATGGGCTTCATCACGACCGAGTACCTGGCGGCTTCGCTGCTGGACCAGCGCTGGCACCAGATCACCCCGGCCCAGGTGCCGGCCGACGTGACCGGCTTCGAGGCGCAGGCGCTGAAGGATGCCGGCGTCGACTTCGCGCCGGTGCCGCCGCGCTACCGCACGACGTATTTCTCGCACAGCTTCGCGGGCGGCTACTCGGCCGGTTACTACGCTTATCTGTGGAGCGAAAAGCTGGATGCCGACACCGTCGAATGGTTCAAGGAAAACGGCGGCCTGCTGCGCAAGAACGGCGACCACTTCCGTGCCACCCTGCTGTCGCGCGGCGGTTCGGCCGACGCGATGGAGCTGTTCCGCAATTTCCGCGGCCGTGACGCCAGGATCGAGCCGCTGCTCGAGCGCCGCGGCCTGACCGGCAATCAATAATCACCACCACCGAGAGACCAAGACCATGTACCGTTCCACTCTCCTGGCATTGGCCGTGACCGCGGCCGTCGCCAACTTCGCGCACGCCGAACCGGCGTCGCTGCTGCCGGCATCCAACCCGTTTGCCAAGCAGAGCACCCTGCCGTTCAACTATCCCGCCTTCGACAAGATCAAGAACGAGGACTACGCGCCGGCGTTCGAGGAAGGCATGCGCCAGCAGTCGCTGGAAATCGAGGCCATCGCCAACAACAAGGCGGCGCCGACGTTCGAGAACACGGTGGTCGCGATGGAGCGCTCGGGGCAACTGCTGAACCGCGTCTCGACCGTCTTTTCGAGCATGGTGGGTGCGAATACCAACGACACCCTGAATGCGCTGGACAAGGACCTGGCGCCCAAGCTGGCCGCGCACAGCGACAAGATCCGCCTCAACGACAAGCTGTACGCACGCATCAAGACCCTGTACGACAAGCGCGACAAGCTGCACCTGGACGCCGAATCAAAATACCTGCTCGAGCGCTACCACACCGACTTCGTGCGCGCCGGCGCCAGGCTGTCCGTGCTTGATAAGGAAAAGCTGAAGGCGTATAACGGCAAGATCGCCGCCCTGCAGACCCAGTTCAGCCAGAACGTGCTGAAGGAAGCCAACGCCTCGGCGCTGGTGGTCGACAGCCGCGCGGAACTGGCCGGCATGTCGGACAAGGCGATCGACGTCGCCGCGGCGGAAGCCAAAAAGCGCGGGCTGGACGGCAAGTTCGCGATCCCGGTCGTGAACACCACCCAGCAGGCGCCGCTGTCGGTGCTGACCAACCGCGCGACCCGCGAAAAGCTGCTGGCGACCTCGCTCGCGCGCGGCAGCCGCGGCGGCGACTACGACAACCGCGCGCTGGTGCTGGAACTGGCCAAGGCGCGCGCCGACCGTGCCGCGCTGCTGGGCTACCCGAGCCATGCGGCCTACATGCTGGAAGACCAGACCGCGAAGACCACCGGCGCCGTCAACACGCTGCTGGCCGACTTCGCCAAGCCGGCGGTGCGCAACGCCAGGCGCGAAGCGGCCGACCTGCAGAAGGTGATCGATGCCGAGGGTGGTAAGTTCCAGGCGGCGGCCTACGACTGGAATTACTACAGCGACAAGGTACGCGCCCAGCGCTACGCCTTCGACGAGAACCAGCTGCGTCCGTATTTCGAGTTCAACAACGTGCTGGTGAACGGCGTGTTCTTCGCCGCCACCAAGGAATTCGGCATCACCTTCAAGGAACGCAAGGACCTGCCGGTGTACGATCCGGACGTGCGCGTGTTCGACGTGTTCGATGCTGACGGCAAGCAGCTGGCGATCTTCCTGCACGATCCGTATGCGCGCGCCAACAAGCGCGGCGGCGCCTGGATGAATGCCTATGTCGGCCAGAACAAGCTGCTGGGCACCCACCCGGTGGTGGCCAACCACCTGAACATCCCCAAGCCCGCGGCCGGCGAGCCGACCCTGCTGACCTATGACGAAGCGCGCACCATGTTCCACGAGTTCGGGCATGCGCTGCATGGCATGTTCTCGAACGTGACCTACCCGCGCTTCTCGGGCTCGCGCGTGCCGCGCGACTACGTCGAGTTCCCGTCGCAGGTGAACGAGATGTGGATGGCCTGGCCGGAAGTGCTGGCCAACTACGCCAAGCACTACCAGACCGGCGCGCCGATGCCTCAGGCATTGCTGGACAAGGTACAGGCGTCGAGCAAGTTCAACGAGGGCTACCGCACCACCGAGTACCTGGCGGCATCGATCCTCGACCAGCGCTGGCACCAACTCGGCCCGGACCAGATCCCGACCGACGTGCTGGCCTTCGAAGCCAAGGCGCTGCAGGACGCCGGCGTCGACTTCCCGCTGGTCCCGCCGCGCTACCGCACCACCTATTTCTCGCACGTGTTCTCGGGCGGCTACTCGTCCGGCTACTACGGCTACCTGTGGGCCGAGAAGCTGGACGCCGACACCGTCGAGTGGTTCAAGGAGCACGGCGGCCTGACCCGCAAGAACGGCGACCATTTCCGCAAGACCCTGCTGTCGCGCGGCGGCACCATGGATGCGATGGAGATGTACCGCGGCTTCCGCGGGCGCGATGCGAAGATCGAGCCGCTGCTGGAGCGGCGTGGTCTCACCGGCGAGTGATTGGCAAGCGTGGCGGACCGGTAATACCAATGTAGCCCGCTACGCCAGAACGTCGTCCCTGCGCAGGCAGGGACCCAAGTTCCGCGAATAGTCGAAAAATTGGGCCCCTGCCCGCGCAGGGGCGACGGTTTTCAAGCCACGTTTTTCTCCGCGCGCGCCGGCACGCCCCCGTCAGGTATAAACTTTCCCCAACCCCTTAACATTGCCCCTGCAATGAGTGTTCAAGCCTTACACGGTATTACCTTAGAATCCTTGCTGACCCGCCTGGTCGAGCACTACGGCTGGGCCGAACTCGGCCGCCGTATCGATATCAACTGCTTCATCAAGGACCCGAGCATCAAGTCGAGCCTGAAGTTCCTGCGCAAGACGCCCTGGGCCCGCGACAAGGTCGAGCAGCTGTATCTCGCGACCAGGTTCAACGATTAGAGGAACGCCATGCAAAACGAAAACGAGCACATGCCTGAAGAAACGCGTGAAGACTCCCTGAAAGCGCACTTGAAGGCGCTGCACCGCAGCCTCGAAGAGCGCGGCGAGGTCGATGACGAGCTGGAAATGCTGCTGCGCCAGCTCGACGGCGACATCAACAAGGTGCTGGAGCGCCACGCCGACGATCCGGATGCCAACACCTATGGCCTGGCCTCGCGCAGCCAGGAAATCACGGCGCGCTTCGCGGCCCGCCACCCAACGCTGGAACCGGCGCTGCGCCAGCTCGGCAACATCCTGGCGAATATGGGGATCTGAAACAACAAAAACCCATTATGGCTGAGCCAAGTCGTTGATATTCAAGCCATTTTTAGAAGGGAGGGGAGAACGTCAATCGGAATTCCGGTAGAATACCGGCCAATGAACTCCCCCACCAATCTTTTCGCGAGCGTTGCCAAACGTTCCAGCCGTGCGCCTGCCGCCCCGTTCCTGCCCATGTCGCGTGCCGAGATGGACAAACTGGGCTGGGATTCGTGCGACATCATCCTGATCACCGGCGACGCCTACATCGACCACCCGAGTTTCGGGATGGCGCTGGTCGGCCGCCTGCTGGAAGCGCAGGGTTATCGGGTCGGCATCATCAGCCAGCCGGACTGGACCTCCGTGGAACCGTTCCGCGCGCTCGGCAAGCCCAACCTGTACTGGGGCATCACCGCCGGCAACATGGACTCGATGGTCAACCGCTACACGGCCGACCGCAAGATCCGCTCGGACGACGCCTATACGCCGGATGGCGCGCCCAACAAGCGCCCCGACCGCGCCGTGACCGTGTACTGCCAGCGCGCGCGCGAAGCCTTCCCGGGCGTGCCGGTCATCGCCGGCTCGATCGAAGCCTCGCTACGCCGCATCGCGCACTACGATTACTGGTCGGACAAGGTGCGCCGCTCGGTGCTGTTCGAATCGAAGGCCGACCTGGTCATCTTCGGCAACGCCGAGCGCGCGCTGGTCGACGTCACGCGCCGCATCGCCGCCGGCGAGAGCATCAAGAGCATCCGCGACCTGCGCGGTAGCGCCTTCCTGGTGCCGCAGGGCTGGATGCCTGACGAGGAATGGACCGTCCACAATTCCACCCGCGTGGACGTGCCGGGCCGCATCGACAAGCAGCCGAACCCGTACGCGATGGCGCTGGAAGACCCGAAGCAGTGCGCGATCGATAACGCCGCGCCCGAGCCCGAGGCACAGCCGGTCTTCAAACCGATCGTCATCATGACGCGCGAAGAGCGCCAGGCCGCGGCCCGCGAAAAGGCGCGCAAGACCGTGGTGCGCCTGCCGAGCTTCGAGACCGTCAGCGAAGACCCGGTCATGTATGCGCACGCCTCGCGCGTGTTCCACCTGGAGTCGAACCCTGGCAATGCGCGCGCGCTGGTGCAGGCGCATGGCGACCGCGACGTCTGGCTGAATCCGCCGCCGCTGCCGCTGGCCATGGACGAGATGGACAACGTCTACGACCTGCCGTACGCGCGCGCGCCGCATCCGAGCTACGGCAAGGCCCACATCCCGGCCTGGGAAATGATCCGTTATTCGGTGAACATCATGCGCGGCTGCTTCGGCGGCTGCACCTTCTGCTCGATCACCGAGCACGAAGGCCGTATCATCCAGAGCCGTTCGGAGCCGTCGATCCTGCGCGAGATCGAGCTGATCCGCGACACCACGAAGAACTTCGCCGGCACCATCACCGACCTGGGCGGCCCGACCGCCAATATGTACCGGTTGTCGTGCAAGGAAAAGACGATCGAGGAATCGTGCCGCCGCCTGTCGTGCGTCTATCCCACCATCTGCTCCAACCTGGGCACCGACCACAGCAAGCTGATTTCGCTGTACCGCAAGGCGCGCGCCATCCCCGGCATCAAGAAGATCCTGATCGGTTCCGGCCTGCGCTACGATCTCGCCGTGCGCTCGCCCGAGTATGTGAAGGAACTGGTCACCCACCACGTCGGCGGCCTGCTGAAAATCGCGCCCGAGCATACCGAAGAGGCCACGCTGTCGAAGATGATGAAGCCGGGGATCGGCGCCTACGACGAATTCAAGGCGCTGTTCGACAAGTATTCGAAGGAAGCCGGCAAGAAGCAGTACCTGATCCCGTACTTCATCGCGGCCCACCCCGGCAGCACCGACGAGGACATGCTGAATCTCGCCCTCTGGCTGAAGAAGAACAACTTCCACCTCGACCAGGTGCAGACCTTCACGCCGACCCCGATGGCGATGGCGACCACCATGTACCACAGCGGCAAGAACCCGCTGCACAAGGTGACCGAGGATTCGGAAGTCGTCGAGACCGCGAAGAGCGGCAAGACCAGGAAGCTCCATAAAGCCTTCCTGCGCTACTACGATCCGGAAAACTGGCCGACCCTGCGCGAGGGGCTGCGCCGCATGGGCCGCGGCGACTTGATCGGCAATGGCGAGCGGCACCTGGTGCCGGCGCAGGGTGGCGAAGAAGCCGCCCTGCAGCAGCAGCGCGGCGATCGCCGTCCGGCGCCGAATGCGCCGATGGGGCCGCGCAGCGACGCGGTGCCGCGCGGGCGGGTGATCGAGGTGGCGCCGAAGAGGGGGGCTGCCGGCCGCGCCGGCGCCAATGCGCGCGGTGGCGAGCGGGTCGCGGCGAGCACGCCGTTCATGGCGCCGCCGTCGAAGGTGAAGCCGTCGATCCTGTCGACCATCAAGAGCAAGCCGAAAGGCGCGCGCAAGTAAGCGCGCCATCACGTCGTTCCTGGCATTGCCAGAAACGTCATCCCCGCGAAAGCGGGGATCCATACTGAGCTCTCGAAATCAGTATTTCTGAAATGCCGAGGTACTTCCAACGTACCAAATTCTGTGACTCAGCATGGGTTCCCGCTTTCGCGGGAACGACGGGTTTCTTGCTTCAATCCAAAGCCCGGTCCCGCGCCGGCATGATCCGCTCGAGCTTCTGCTCCAGCACCTCCCCCCGCACCTTCAGCACCCGCTCCGCCTCGTCCACCTTCTTCTCCGTCACCGCATCCACGGCCGGTCCGTCCACGCCCACGATGCGCGGCGTGATCAGCACGATGGTCTCGGTGGTGCTGCCGCCGTCGTCGGTGCTGGAAAACGCGCGGCCCAGCAGCGGCACGTCGCTCAGCAGCGGGATGCCCTGGCGCCGGTAGTTGCTGCTGCTCTTGATCAGGCCCCCGATCAGCACCGGCTGGCCGTCGTGCGCGATCAGCTGGGTGTTGACTTCGGTCGTCTTCTTGGACGGGATGCCGCCCGAGACCGAGCCCGAGCTGACTTCCGGCCGCACCTTCATCATGATGCGGCCGTCGACGTCGATCGATGGGGTCACGCGCAGGATCACGCCGGTGTCGAGGAACTGGATCGACTCGGTGGTGACGTTGTTGATGGT
>JAKOOD010000366.1 GCA_022701635.1 Burkholderiaceae bacterium
CGACGGATGCCAGTTCCTTGCTGACGGTGTCGAAAGCCGGGTCGTAGAACTTGCGCATGAAACGCAGGTGGAATTCGTCGCGGTTCAGTTTTGCGGGCGCCTGGCCCTTGCGGACGGTGGTCATGGAGGCCTTTCGAGATCGATTTCATCAATTATGAAACGGAAAACCTGGCCAGCCGGTACGCCACCTAACGGAAAACTGAGCAATTAGACAAAAAAGCGGCACGGGCCAGGCCCGTACCGCTTTTTACGTTTATTACTTATTACTTATTACTTGTTACTTATTGCTTATTTTGCTGCTGACGCGTGCACCGATTACTGCGCCGAAGCGGTCGCCGTACCGGTGTTCGGGTGGTTCACCAGCAGGATCCAGTACTTGGCCAGGTCGGCCGCGCCGCCGTTGCCCTTGACGGTCTCGAAGGTCTTGATCGCCTGGTCTTTCTTGCCGGCGCGTGCGTAGGCCATGCCCAGGCGCAGCTTTGCTTCGTCAGGCGACTTCAGGCCGCCCTTGGCGATACCCTGCTCGATGAAGCCGATGCCCTTGTCGAACTGGTCCATGGTGACGTAAGCCCAGCCCAGGTTGACCAGGCCGGCGCCGGTCTTCGACTTGGCGGCCGAGGCTTCGCCGGTGGCGATGTTCTTGGCGTCGTCGGCGGCACCCTTGGTGGCGCGGTCGCGCAGCTGGCGGTGTTGGGCGGCATTCGCGCCGGTGCCCAGCACGCCGGCGGCAAAGCCGGCATCCACGACCTTCTTGGCTTCGGTCGGGAAGCCGTCCTTCAGGGCCAGCTCGGCCAGGTCGGCGTATTCGGCCGCGTCCAGCTTCTTGACGGCGGCGAACTCGAGGCGCAACGCGTCGGTGATGTAGGCTTCCTGGTTAAAGCCCGGACGGCGCATCACGCCGCGGTTGATCAGGTCGGTCCAGTAATCGTCGCTCGGGTAGTAGGCGGCCAGCTGTTCCAGGCCGTACAGGTAGGCGGCGTCATCCTTGACCTTGTTGGCGGCCGAGGCGTACAGGCGCAGGTCTTCGGCCGACGGTGCCTTGCCGGCACTGATGGCGGCATCCAGCACCGGGCGCTGCATCTTGACCGAGGTCGCGTAGTCGCCGCTCAGGTAGTAGGAGCGCAGCAGGGCCGAGTTGACGGCGGCCGACTGGGTTGGGCTTTCCTTCTGGAAGCGGGTGTACCACTCGATTGCTTTCGGGTAGTTCTTGGCGTTGTAGTAGTAGCCGCCCAGCGCCTGGATGAAGTTGGCCTGTTCGGCGCCCTGCAGCTTGCCCGAGCCGATGATGGCTTCCAGGGCCTGCATGGCGGACTGGTCGTCGTTGCTGGCCGAGGCCAGCGACAGCTTCATGCGGTTCAGGACGTAGTTCTCGTACGGCGTGCGGTTCTGCACGGCTTCGGCCTGGGTGATGCGGTTCTTGACTTCGGCGTAATTCTTGGCGTCCATCAGCGGCTTGATCTGGGCCGGATCGAGCAGCTTGAACAATTCCGGACGGACCGAATCCGCCGGCGGCTGCGCGGCGGCGGCCGGCGCGTTCTTGTCTTGCGCGGAGGCGCTGTGCATCAGGGCCGGGGCGGCATTCAGGCCGATGGCGGCCAGCATCAGGGCAAGACGGGCAAAACGGAACTGGGACATGAATAATCCTTCTTTAATGAACAATGGTGAATTTGCCAATTCGCATAAAGCGTGCATTCTCCCACATAGTACAGGTCGGGGGCAGCTTGGGCGCAATTGTGCGGCACCCGGGCTGGGCCGGGTGCCGTCGTTACAATGATTTACCGGCCTCCGCGTCGGCTCAGAAGCCCGGCACCGGGCAGCGGCCGGTCGCCTCGATCTCGCCGCGCAGCCAGGCATTCACCGCCGCCAGCGCCGGCGCCGCGAAGCCATAGGTCATCAGGGCCGGCGCGTCGATGTCGAGCGCCTGGTAGGGATTCCACAGCGCCAGGTGCAGGTCCGGTTTCCAGGTCGCGCACGGGTGCGGGCCGTAGCGCCGGCGCGAGGTCGAGGCCAGCACCGTGAAGCGGCCGTCGCGCGCCAGGCTGTCCCAGTCGAAGGTGTCGGCGTCGGCAAAGGTGACCAGCTCGACGTCGTACAGGGTGGCGAGCGAGGCGGCGATGCGTTCGGCCGGCACCCCGGCTTCGGATACGCCGTCGCTGACCACGTCCTGGCGCGCCACCAGGCGCAGCCGGGTGCCCGGCGCCGGGCGCTGCGGATTGCCGCGCGCGGACAGGCCGCGGCGCCAGGCCTCGGCCATCAGCGCGCGGTCCGTGTCCTCGGTGGGGTAGGGGGTGGCGCCGGCCGGGTGCAGCCCGGCCAGCCGGTCCAGGCGCGCCAGCTTGGCGTCGACCTCGGCGCGCGGCAGGCGGCCGTCGGCGATGGCGGCCGCGATCGCGTCCAGCGTCGCTTCCTGCGTCGCGCGGCTGCCGAGCGCCATCACCATGTCGGCGCCGGCCAGCAGCGCGTTGACGGCGGCGTCGCCGGCGTCGTAGCGCAGCGCGATCGCGTGCATGTCCATGCCGTCGGTGATGATCACGCCGCGGTAGTCCATGCGCTCGCGCAGCAGGCCGGTGAGGATGGGACGCGACATCGTCGCCGGCAGCACCGGGTCCAGCGCCGGGTAGACGATGTGGGCGGTCATCATCGCCGGCGCGTGCGGCGCGGCGCGGCGGAACGGGGCGAACTCGAAGCGCTCCAGTTCCGCCAGCGACTTGTCGACCGTGGGCAGGTCGCGGTGCGAATCGACGTGGGTGTCGCCGTGGCCGGGGAAGTGCTTGACGCAGCAGGCCACGCCCTCGGACTCGCTGCCGGCCATCCAGGCCAGCGCCAGCTCGGTGGCGCGTTCCGGATCGGCGCCGAAGGAGCGTTCGGCGATGACCGGATTCAGCGGATTGTTGTTCAGGTCCAGCACCGGCGCGAAGTTCCAGTTGAAACCCATCGACTTGACGGCGCGCGCCACGGCGGCGCCGACGTCGTGCGCGAGCCTGGGATCCCCGGTGGCGCCGATGCCCATCGCGGCCGGCGGCGGCGGCACCCACAGCGCGCGCACCACGGCGCCGCCTTCCTGGTCGAGCGCGATCAGCGCCTCGGCGCCGAAGACCTCGCGCAGCGCGCCGGTGAAGCGCGTCAGCTGGGCGCCGTCCGTCATGTTCTGGCGGAACAGGCAGGCCGCGCGGATGCGGTTGGTGCGCACGAAGGCGGCGCTGTCGTCGTCCAGTTCGGTGCCGGACAGGCGGACCATGATCAGCCGGCCGGCGAGTTGCCTGAGTTCGTTCATTTAGCTGGTCCTGGTGACTTTGCTCAGGTGGCGCGGCCGGTCCGGATCGAGGCCGCGCGCCTTGGCGAGGTGGGCCGCCATCACATAAAAGGCCTGGATCGCGACGATCGGGTCGAGGTCGGGGTGGGGCGCCGTGGGCAGGTCCAGGTCGCGGCCCGGCACGTCGGCCGGGGCGGCCAGCAGCACGCGCGCGCCGCGTCCGCGCATCTCGTCGGCCAGCGCCACCAGGCCGGCCTGGGCCGGGCCGCGGGTGGCGAAGATCAGCAGCGGGTAGCCGTCGTCGATCAGCGCCATCGGGCCGTGCTTGATCTCGGCACCGGAAAAGGCTTCGGCCTGGAGCGCCGAGGTTTCCTTGAATTTCAGCGCGGCTTCCTGCGCGATCGGATAACCGATGCCGCGCCCGACCACCATGATGTTGCGGGCCGGGGCCAGCACCTCGATCGCGGCCGACCAGTCGGCCTGGGCGGCCTGGCGCAGGGCGTCCGGCAGGGCCTGCAGGGCGCCCTGGAGGCCGGCATCCTGCTGCCACTCGGCGACCAGGCGCGCGCCCGCGGTGAGGCTGGCGATGAAGCTCTTGGTGGCGGCCACGCTGGTTTCCTTGCCGGCGCCCAGCGGCAGCGCCCATTCGGCGGCCTCGGCCAGCGGCGACGCGATCTCGTTGACCAGCGCGATGGTGGTGGCGCCGCCGGCGCGGAAGTAGCGCATCGGCTCGACCACGTCCGGGCTCTGCCCCGACTGCGACACCGACAGCGCCACCAGGTCCTGCGCCTGCAGCGGCGCGTTGTACAGCGTCAGCAGCGACATCGGCAGCGAGGTCACCAGCTTGCCCAGGCGCGCCATCACCAGGTAGGCGATATAGCCCGATGCGTGGTCGGAACTGCCGCGCGCCACGGTCACCGCATTGTGGATGCGGGCTTCGCGCAGGTGGCGGCCGAGCGCGGCGTAGCGTTCGCCGTCGGCGGCCAGTTGCCGGACCACGCAGTCGGCGGCGGACAGGGCCTCTTCGAGCATCTGCGACCTTGGATCAGAACTCACACGCTTCTCCTTCGATGTACACGGTTTTCAGGTTGAGGTTGCGGTCGAGGACCACCAGGTCGGCAAAGCAGCCCGGCGCCAGGCGACCGCGCCGTGTTTCGCCGAGGTAGTCGGCGGCGTTGGTGGACACGCGGCGCGAGGCATCGGCCAGGTCGAGTCCGATCGAGACCAGGTTGCGCAGCGCCTGGTCCATGGTGAGGGTGCTGCCGGCCAGGGTGCCATCAAGCAGGCGCACGCCGCCCATGCACTTGTGCACGACCTGGCGTCCCAGCATGTATTCGCCGTCCGGCATGCCGGCGGCGGCGGTGGAATCGGTCACGCAGTACAGGTGCGGGATGCAGCGCAGCGCCACCTGGATCGCGCCCGGGTGCACATGCAGCAGGTCGGGGATGATCTCGGCGTATTGCGCATGCGCCAGCGCGGCGCCGGCCATGCCGGGTTCGCGGTGGTGCAGGCCAGGCATCGCGTTGAACAGGTGGGTGAAGCCGGCCGCGCCGTGTTCCAGCGCGCGCACGCCGTCCTCGTAGGAGCCGGTGGTATGGCCGATCTGCACGCGGATGCCGGCGTCGGCGATCTGGCGCACCAGCGCCAGGTGGCCCTCGATCTCGGGCGCCACCGTGATCAGGCGCATGGGGGCCTGCTCGTTGAAGCGGTCGACTTCGGCCATCGACGCTTCGCGCGCGAACGGCGGCTGGGCGCCCAGCTTGCCCGAGTTGATGTATGGCCCTTCCAGGTGCACGCCGAGGATGCGCGCCTCGCCCTTGCCGCGCGCCTTGCAGGCGCTGCCGATGGCCTGCAGCGCGCGGTCGATGTCCTCGACCGGCGCGGTCATGGTGGTGGCCAGCAGGCTGGTGGTGCCGTGGCGGGCGTGCAGGCGCGCGATGGTGTGCGGCGCGTCGCCGCCTTCCATCATGTCGCGCCCGGCGCCGCCGTGCACGTGCAGGTCGATGAAGCCGGGCAGGATGTAGTCGTCGCCGTTGGCGCCCGGGTCGGCCGTGCTGCCGCCGATCCGGGTGATGGTGTCGCCGAAGGCGATGTCGCCCTGGATCCAGCCGTCAGGGGTGAGGATGTTGCCTTGGATGGAATGCATTCAGCGCCTGGGTTCGATGGGGTGGATGTCGAGGTGCCGCGCGATCAGGCGCAGCGCGCCGGCGGCGGCATCGCCGCGCGCTGCGGCGGCGCGGCTGGACAGGCCTTGCGGCAGGTAGTCGCGCAGCGCTGCGGCGAGGCCGCCGCACAGGGCCAGCGGCAGGGTGCCGTCGGGGTCGAGCGCGCGCGCGATGTTGCCGGCTTCCTGGCCGGCGTCGAGCAGGATCGCGCGCGCCGCGGGATCGGGCGACTGCGCGCCGGCATGCGTGGTTGCATGCGCAGTTGCATATTTCAGCACCAGCGGCGCCAGCGCAGCGTAGTCGGTCTCGGTGGCCTGGCCGAGCCAGGCCTGGAGCGTATCGCGGCCGCCGCCGCAGTGGGCGATCAGGGCGTCGGCGAAGGCGCCGGGTTCGCGCCGTCCGTCCAGCACCTGCTGGATGTGGTTGACGGCGCGCAGGCCGATCCAGGCGCCGCCGGCTTCGTCGCCGGCCGGAAAACCCCAGCCGCCGACGGTGAGTCGCCTGCCGTCCGGATACAGGGCCTTGCCGACACTGCCGGTGCCGAGCGCGACGATGGCACCGGGCGCGCCTTCATGGGCGCCCAGCAGGCAGGCATAGGCATCGGTTTCCAGCACCAGGGCGGCATAGCCGGGGTCGGCGGCGACGAATTCGGCCGCCCAGCATTTGTCGTGTACCCCCGCCAGGCCGAGGCCGATGGCGATGCGCGCCGGCGGCGGCTGCGCGATGCCGGCTTGGGCGAAGGCCGCGGCGACGGCAGCCTGGATGGCGTTCCAGGCATTGCCGACGCCAAGGGCCAGGCCGGCCGGTCCGGCGGCGCCGTGCGCGACTTCGCCGCCGCCGGCACCGGCCGTGCGTGCAACACGCACGCGCGTGCCCGTACCGCCGCCGTCGACGCCGATGAGATAGTCGATCATGATGAAAGTGTGCTGGAAGTTCAGGGCACTATAGGAGTGGCTGATAAGCTTGTCAACAGGTACTCAACTGGTATTGTCGAGCTCCTGTTGACCTACCTAAGATGGCCTGATTCTGCTGAGAGAGAAGGAAGAAAGCTGGTACTCAAGTGGTATTCGCAGTGGTATTTCTGGATTGTTCGCGCAAGGGGTCGGCGCGCAGCCACACGAACAGCAGCGCCATCATGAACGGCCCGACGAAGAGCCCGATCACGCCCAGCGTGGACACCCCGCCGAGCAGGCCGAACAACACTGCCAGGAAGGGCAGGTTGACCTTGTGGCCGATCAGCTTGGGCCGGATGAACTTGTCGACCATGAACAGTTCGACCGCACCCCAGCTGAACAGGCCGAGGGCGGCGCCGGAGTGGCCCTGGCCCAGCAGCAGCAGCGACACCATCGTGAACGACAGCGGCGCGCCGCCCGGGATCAGGGCCATGTAGCCGGTGATCACGCCCAGCAGCGCCGGTGCCGGCGCCCCGGCGATGGCGTAGGCGATGCCGAGCACGATCCCTTCCAGGATCGCCACCGAACACAGCCCCAGCGCGGTGCCGCGTACCGACAACGGGAACACGCGGCGCAGTATCGGGTAGTACTGCGGCACCAGGCGTTCGCCGGCACGGTCCATATAGTGGACGACGCTGTTGCCGTGCAGGTAGAGCATGAACAGCGTGAGCAGGGTGAGGAACAGGTACAGGGCATTCGCCAGGATGGTCGAGCCCCAGGTGCGCGCGGCGCCGCTCAGGTGCGGGAGCAGGTCGCCGACGGTGCTGCGGATCAGGGTATGGACGCCGCCCGGCGCCGCCAGGTGCTCGCGCCACCACTGCTCGGCCTGTTCGGCGACCAGCGGCAGGCGCGTCACCCAGGCCGGCACCGGCACGCCGGAATGGTTCAGGCCGGCAACCAGGCCCTGCACGCCGGCCAGTTCGGCGCCCAGGGTTTCGAACAGCAGCAGCGACGGTCCGGCGAAGCCGGCCACCAGCAGCCCGACCAGGAAGGCCGCGCTGAGGGCGCGCGGCCAGCCGCGCCGCACCAGCCGCCCGTGCAGCGGCCAGGTGATCACGGCCAGCAGCCCCGCCCAGGCCAGCGATCCGAGGAAGTGGCGGAGCAGGGCCGCCAGTGCCAGCGCGAACAGCGCCGGCATCAGGTAGGGCAAGGCGCGCTGCATCCCCCCTCGCCCTTACGCGCTGCGCTGGAGGGCAGCGATCCTGTCCTCGCACGACGGGTGGCTGGCGAACAGCGACAGCACGCCGCCACCGGTGATGCCCGATGCCGCCAGGTTCTTCGGCAGGCTGTTCTGCACACCGGCCTGCTCGATGCCGCCGAGGCGGCGCAAGGCGGCGATCATCGGACGCGGGGTGCCCAGGATCCGGGCCGAGCCGCGGTCGGCGCGATACTCTCTCTGGCGCGAGAACCAAGCCACGATGATGCTGGCGAGCAGGCCGAACACCAGGTCGCAGATCACCGCGGTGACGGTGAAGGCGATGCCGGGGCCGCTGCTTTCCTGTTCGTCGCGGCGCAGGAACTGGTCGACGAAGTAGGCGACCACGCGCGCCAGGAAGATCACGAAGGTGTTGACCACGCCCTGAATCAGGGTCAGCGTCACCATGTCGCCGTTGGCGATGTGGGCCACTTCGTGGGCCAGCACGGCTTCGATTTCCTCGTGCGTCATCGATTCCAGCAGGCCGGTCGACACCGCCACCAGCGATGCGTTCTTGGTCGCGCCGGTGGCGAAGGCGTTCGGCTCACCCGGGTAGATGGCCACTTCCGGCATCTTGATACCGGCTTTCTGCGCCTGGGCGGCGATGGTGTTCATCAGCCACAGCTCGGTCGAGTTGGCAGGTTGCCCGATCACGCGTGCACCGGTCGACCATTTGGCGATCGGTTTCGACAGCCACAGGGAGATGAAGGCGCCGCCGAAGCCCATCAGGGCGGCGAAACCGAGCAGCATGCCGAGGTTGAGGCCATTGGCGGTCAGGTATCGGTTCACGCCAAGCAGGCTGGCCGACATGCCCAACACAAGCATGATGGCAAGGTTGGTAGCGATAAAGAGAACGATCCGTTTCATGTTCCTAGTCTCGTCAAGTCAATAAAGAAAATGGTCGTTTGACCTTGATACAGGAACGAAGCATAAGACAGGGGCAGGATCGGAAAAAGCGAAGTTCTTGGGAGGTTTACTTCGGAAAAATATGATGGAAGAAACCCGGGAGTGCCTCTGCGCTCCCGAGTCTCAATGTATGACTGCAATGTATTACTGATCTCAGGCTCGTGTATTTACTTCATTGTATAACTTTGTTGCGCCGTATCGACAGCAAAATTGCGCGCCGCGTCCCAGTAGGTGAAGCTGTAGCGCACCACGTCGCCGATCTTGAGGCCGCCCGCATCGTAGCTATTGGTGCTGCCGTTCAGGCGCATGCGCACGTTCTGCTGGGCACCGTTGTTGACGGTGTAGTGGACGTCGGCCCAGCTGCCGGTAGTGGCCGTGAACTGCAGCGTGGTGCTGGAGGTCTGGGTGACCGACGTGGTGCCGGTCGCCGGCGGCGGCGTGGTGGTGGTGCCGCTGCCGGCATCCCAGACGATGTCGTCGATCGCGAACTGGAAGGTCGAGGCCGGCAAGGCGTTGGCGTCGCTCGAGATCATGAAGACGTCGAGCAGCGACTGCAGCGCCACCTTGGTGCCGATCAGGGTCGACACCGGCACCGTGGCCTGGGCCCAGTCGCCGTTGCGCACCAGGCCGTAGGCGGTGGTGTTGGCCGGGAAGCTGACCCAGTTCTGGTTGGTGTAGGTATCGCCGACGCCGATGTTGAACGAGACGTTGGCCGGGATCTTGATCCGGAACTTCATGGTGCCGTTGCGGAAGTTGGTCAGGTCGCGCGCCTGACGCGACTGGATACCGCCGCCGAACCACTGGCCGGGCGCGGTATAGGCCCAGGCGATCACGTTGCTGCCCTCATAGGGCGGCAGGTTGCCGGCGCCGCTGGCCGCGCCGTTCCACAGGAAGATGTCGGACGTGGTACCGGCCACCAGCTTGTTGTTGACCACGGTGTTATCGGTGAACACGCCGAACTTGCCGGTTTCCGGCACGGTCTGGTTGCCCAGCTTGACCGTGCCCTTGCCGTCGAGCTGGTAGACGCGCACGTAGTCGACGTACATCGTGGCCGGCAGCGGCGCCGTGACCTGGGCCGCGGTGGCGGCGTCGGTGAAGTTGCCGCCCACGGCCAGGTTCAGCAACAA
This sequence comes from Burkholderiaceae bacterium, assembly GCA_022701635.1. GTDB lineage: Bacteria > Pseudomonadota > Gammaproteobacteria > Burkholderiales > Burkholderiaceae_D > Telluria > Telluria phyllosphaerae. The sequence continues at coordinate 9,600 of JAKOOD010000366.1, forward strand.
ATAGAAGGGCGACTGCAGGGCGGTGGAGTTGACCGCCAGCGGGGCATCGTACATGTTGCGCTCGACGCCGTTGTCGACCACGGTGAAGCGCATCTCGCTTTCCGTCCAGTACAGGCGGTAGGTGACGAAGCGGTTGGCCAGCGAGGTCGGCGCCACGTACCAGCTCTTGGTCTGCCAGGCGGTGGAGGCGGCGCAGCTTTCGTTGCCCGGCACGCAGGCGGCCTGCTGCCAGGTGATCACGTTCGAGCCGACGTAGTTGTTGATGCCGGGCGAGCCGGCCGCGGTGCGCGAGGACGCCTTGTGGCCCATCTCCATGATGTCGATCTCGCCGTTGCGCGGCCAGCTCTGCGGGCTGACCCCCAGCATCCAGGCGGCCGGCCACAGGCCGTTGGCCAGGTTGGGCGTGGCCAGGCGGATCTCGATCATGCCGTACTGGACCTGTACCTTGCCCTTGCTGTCGATCTTGCCGGACGTGAATGCGTTGCTGCCCACGGTCTGGCGCTGGGCGCGGATCGCCAGCGCGCGCGTGCCGGGTTCGAAGGGCACGTCGGCGATCGACAGGTTGTTCGGACTGTAGTACTCCAGCTCGGCATTGCCGTAGCCGCACAGGTTGATCTGGCAGCCGTTGCCGTCGGTGGCAGTCCAGCGGCCGGCGTCGAGTGTGGCGCCGTTGAATTCCTCGGACCAGATCAATTGGCCGATGGCCGGGTTGGTGACGCTGGCGGATGCCTGGACCGTGCAGGCCAGCAGCAGGCCGGCGGCCAGGGTGCGCAGCGATTGCGATGTGTCGCGATGCAGATTCACATTGTCTCCTTTGTCGTCTTCTCGAAAGATGTGGACGGCCCGTGCCGTGCCACGGTAGTCCGGCTGTGTCGCCGGTTGCTGAAAGCCCTGACAGGATCACTGGTATGGAAACGTTTCCAACCAAGTGAGAGAAAATATATGCCGATTCTTGCGCTTCGTCAAATGCTTGACGTATGCACGTAACATTCCGCGTGGGAGGTATTGAGAAAGATCAATGGTGCAACAAAAAGTTATTGGTCGGCCCATTGCAGCGCGTCCCGATGATCGGGCGTGCCTGCAATCGTATTGTGGACGGTACCCGGAATCACCCGTATCGTCGCCACGCGCGGCGCAAAGCGCGCTAGCAGCCGCGCCGTGCTGGCCGCTGGCACGACGAGCTGGTCGTCGGTTACCACGTGCCCGATCCCGTACCGGAGGCGGCTTCGTTGGCCTCGCTGGGCCTGGGTTTGTGGTTCTTGGATGCGCATGTCGCCGCAGCAGCAAGCAGGACTGTTCGACTTTGCCCAGGTATTTTATTGATGATGATCGCGGCAGAGCACGGAGGTGTAATAAAGAAACAAATATGGATTCGTGACAATTAATAATATTGGGAAAGTGAAAGTCTGTCGGAAAACTTGACGTTTCCTCTTGGAAATTGCTTTAAGTTATTGATTTTGAATACAATTCATTTCGGGTATGGTTTTTGCATGAGATAGGATTCTTTGAATAAACCTGGAGTCCTGAAACATGAAGAACGCGATCTATTCGGCAGTGGCTGCCCTGATGGTCATGTCGGCGTCTGCCGCCCACGCCGTCACGATCACCTACGATTACGCGATGCCGAGCGATGGCTCGGGCAAGACCAGCCAACTGGCCGGCTCCGCCAACCAGTCCACCGGCAACGTGTTCGTCGAGACCTTCGACCGTGCCGACGGCACCGGCGGCCAGACCCTGTCGTCGAGCCAGCTGACCATCACGCCGATTTCGGGTGGCGGTTTCGGCTACGCACAAGGCAGCCTGGGCGGCGTGTATGCCGCGCCGGCCGGCGATTCGACCCACTTTGCCTACGGCCCGAACCAGGGCAGCGGCTCGTCGAGCGCCGAAGTCAATTTCAACTACGCCGGCCTGCTGAGCACCCTGGGCACCAACGCCAGCCTGAACTACTTCGGCCTGTACTACGGTTCGATCGACACCTTCAACGACGTCACTTTCTACAACGCCCAAGGCGGCGTGATCCAGACCGTGACCGGTACCGACCTGATCACCCGCTTCAACGGCGTGTCCGGCGACCAGTCGGCTGACAGCTCGAACATCTACGTCAACCTGTTCTTCCGCCCTGAAGAGCAGTTCACCTCGTTCAGCTTCACCACCACCTCGCCGGCATTCGAAGTCGACAACCTGGTGGTCGGCTACCAGGTCGACGTGCCGGAACCGGCTTCGCTGGCACTGCTCGGCCTCGGCTTGGCCGGCCTGGGCCTGGCGCGCCGCAAAAAGAAGTAATCGCTGCGGATTCTCGATCCGCAACGGGCCGGGTTCCACGTGAGTGGGCCCGGCCTTTTACTTTTATATGTCCGCCCAGGTATCGTTGCGCCCATCCAGGCGGCGGACCGGCACGCCCGCCAGTTCCGTGGCGGCCACGTCGTCCAGGCAGGCCACGCTGATCGCGACGTAGGCACCCCAGCGCGGCGAGGTGCCGTAGCCGAAGGGACGCACGCCGCAGGTGGCGCAAAAGAAGTGCTGCTCGGTACGCGTATTGCAGCGGTACTCGGCCAGCGCAGCGTTACCGGAAAGCAGCCGCACCGCTGAGCGTGGCACGATCGCCACCCAACTGCGCTGCTTGGTGCACAGCGTGCAGTTGCATTGGATCGTGCCGGCGGCCAGGTCGACGTCGGCCTCGAAGCGCACCGCGCCGCAATGGCAGCTGCCGCGATGCAGCCGCAACGCCATCAGCGCGCCGCCGAAGCGGGAGACGCTACATCCACCAGCGGCAGTTCGACGAAGCTGCTGTGGTAGACGCGCTGCGTTGCCTTTTTATAGTCCGCCGGTTTGGCGTTGAAGATGTTGGGCACGAAGGTCTGCGGATTGCGGTCGTACAGCGGGAACCAGCTCGACTGCACCTGCACCATGATGCGGTGGCCCGGCAGGAAGACGTGGTTCGCGGTCGGCAGGCCGAAGCGGTAGTTCAGGGCCTTGTTCGATGCCAGCGGCTTCGCCACCTCGTAGCCTTCGCGGTAGCGGCCGCGGAAGATGTCGCCCGAGACCATCAGCTGGTAGCCGCCCATGGCCGGCTGGCTGCCCACCTGGTCGGGATAGACGTCGATCAGCTTCACCACCCAGTCCGAGTCGGTGCCGCTGGTCGAGGCGACCAGGTTGGCGACCGGCTCGCCGGCGATCTTCACGGGCGCAGTGAGCACATCCGAGACGAAGGTCGCGACGTCGGTGCGGCCCGAGGCGTCGCGCTGGTCGTCGGCCAGCCAGCGCGGCCAGCTCTGTCCCTTGGCTTCGTCGTAGCCATAGGGCGGGATCGGGCGCTGGCGGAACGGCACCGGCTTGCCCGGATCGGACACGTATTCGTCATACCCCTTGTCCGCGGCGCCGCCCAGTACCGCCTTCTGGCCATCGACCAGGCGCAGCGCCACCGGTTTGGCGGTGGCCAGCGGCCAGGCCGACAGGTTGCGCCACTTGTTGGTGCCGGTCTCGAAGGCCGTCACGGTGGGGATCGCGGGCACCGATTCGTCACCCTTCAGGTAGCGCGCGAGGAAGGGTTTCAGCACTTCCTGGCGCCAGTGGAGGGCGGTGTCGCTGCCGAATTTCAGCGCGCCCAGGCTGTTGCCGTCGCCGATCGCGCCGCCGTGCGACCACGGGCCGATCGACAGGAACACCTTATTCTCCTTGTCGTTCGGCTTGATCGCCTTGTACACGGCGACCGGGCCGTAGATGTCTTCGGCGTCCCACAGGCTGTGCACCAGCAGGGTCGGCACCGTGACCGGCTGTTTCGCCAGGATCTTGTCCATGGCCTGCCCCTGCCAGAAGGCGTCATAGCTCGGGTGTGCCAGTACCTTGCGCCAGAAGCCGCTCTGTTCCAGCCCGCGCTGGCGCCCGAGTTCGCCGGCCGACCCGGCGCGCATGTACATGTCGTAGTCGTCGTAGTTCGAGCTGAACCATTTTGCCGTGTTGCCGCGCGTGACCACCTGCTCCTGGATATACGACATGTTGATCTGGCGGAAGGCGCCGTGGTGGAACCAGTCGTCGCCCATCCAGCCGTCGACCATCGGGTTCATCGGCACCGCCGCCTTCAAGGCTGGGTGCGGGTTGACCAATGGCGTCAAGGAGAGGAAGCCGTCGTAGGAAATGCCGATGATGCCGACCCGGCCATTGGTCTCGGGGACGTTCTTGGTCAGCCACTCGATGGTGTCCCAGGTATCGGTCGCGTGGTCGACCGGGGTCGGGTTCAGCGGGCCGTGCAGCGGGCGGTTCATCACGTAGTCGCCTTCGGAACCGTACTTGCCGCGCACGTCCTGCACCACGCGGATATAGCCGCCCTCGACGATCACGTCGGCGGCGTTGTCGTAGCCGGTGAGGATCGTTTCCAGGTCCGCGCTGTCGGCGTGGCTGGTCAGCGAGGCCGCGTCGTAGGGCGTGCGCGTCATCAGGATCGCGGCATTCTTCGCACCCTTGGGCACGATGATCACGGTGTTGAGCCGGGTGCCGTCGCGCATCGGGATCATGACCGTGCGCTTGACGTAGTTGAAGCCGGACGTCGGGGCCTGGAACTCGGCCGGGGTCTCCGAGGGCAGGGCCGGGTATTGCGGGGCTGGCGGGGCGGTCTGGGCTGTGGCCAGGCCGGCGATGCACAGCGAAACGAAGAGGGGCGCGGCGAGTGCGGGCTTGAGCGGTGACTTCATGGATGTCCTTGTGCTTGGGTGGGACGGCCGCGCCTTCGGATGGGCTGCTTGCCGCTTCGATACCTTAGCACAAGGACAAGCCCGTGCGCCCGCCCGGCTACGCATGTCGCGGCACAGGTGTATAGTCGACCATCATGTCCACACTCACTGTCCGCAAATTGAACGTCGACCTGTCGCGCGGTTTCGCACGCCACTGGATGGGCGGCGACATCTACCGCACGGCCTTCATGAATGCGCTGTCGATGAGCTTTCCGCTCGGTGAGCAGATGTTCATCGACAGCGTGCGCGCGGTGGCGCCGGAAGCGCTGCCGGATGCCGCGCTGCGCGCCGAGGTCAAGGATTTCATCGGCCAGGAAGCCAGCCACCGCTACGTGCACCAGCAATACAACGACCAGCTGGCGCGCCAGGGCTACGACTACACGCTCGAGGAAAACACGCGCAAGCGGGTCGCGCTGATCGCGCGGCTGCCGGTGCACGACCGCCTGGCGATCACCTGCGCGCTGGAGCACTACACGGCGATGCTGGCCGACTTCGTGCTGCGCCATCCGGACTGGCTGGCCAGCGCCGAACCGCGCATGCGCACGCTGTGGTCCTGGCACGCGGCCGAGGAGAGCGAGCACAAGGCGGTGGCCTTCGATGTCTACCGGGCGGCCGGCGGCGGTTACTGGAAGCGCGTGCTGTGGTACCTGCACGTCAGCCTGGTGTTCTGGTGGGACACCACGCGCCAGACCGTGTACAACCTGCGGCGCGACCGCGCCTTGTGGTCGTGGTCCACCTGGCGCAGCGCCGCCGGCGCATGGTTCGGACGCAGGGGCCTGGTCTGGCACCTGTTGAAACCCGGCCTGGATTACCTGTCGCCGCGTTTCCATCCATGGCAGCATGACAACCGGGCGCTGCTGCGGATGTGGCTCGAGAGCAACGACGACGCGGTGCGCGCCATCCGCAGCACGCCGGACTGAGCTCGCTTGTGCCCGCGCGAATGGCCTGCCGCGGCGGGCGGTGTCATAATCGAGGGCTTAACGAGGAGAACATTGTGATTCGCTATATGGGCACGCGCAAGAATGCGGAGGGTGCCTCTGTCTACATATTCATCGTCAACGGGCTGGAAAAGGAAGTGCGCGAGCACGCGCTGAAACAGCATCCCGGCTGCTACGAAGCGCTGCCGGCTTCCGTGAAGTCGAAGATCGCCGCCAACCGCGCCTGGCTGTCCAAGCTGTGACGGCGCGCGCCGGCTCGGCTGCAGCGGCACTGGCACTGGCGCTGGCCGGCGTGCCGGGCGCGTGCGCGGCCCAGGCCGGCGACAAGCCGCCGTCCACCTTCGGACCGGTGATCGGCGGTGCGCTGCTGTGCCACGACCAGCTCGACAACCGCTATTTCTATTCCTGGCTGAAGACCGCCTTCGGCCCGCCCTACAAGCACGAGGGCGGGGCCTACTGGTTCCGCACCGGCGACGCCTCGCTCTGGGGCGCGCCGGTGACCGAGGTGATGGTCAGCGACGACACCAGCGAACTGGTGTTCCTGGCGGCGGTGGCCGAGGTGCCGCCGGACCAGCTGGAACAATCGATCCGGGCGGCATCCGGG
>JAKOOD010000374.1 GCA_022701635.1 Burkholderiaceae bacterium
GCTGGCAGGTGACGCTGGTCGAGCGCCATGCGCGGCCGGCGATGGAAGCGTCCGGCAACCGCGCCGGCATCTTCATGCCGCTGCTGTCACGCGACGACAATATCCCGACGCGCCTGACCCGCGCCGCTTACCTGTTCGCGCTGCGCCACTGGGCAAAGCTCGGCGGCGTCGGCACGGCGATCGAGGGCCAGGCCTGCGGCGTGCTGCAGCTGGCGCGCGATGCCGAGCATGCCGCGGTCCAGCGCGCCATCGCGCTCGATGCGGACTACCCTGCCGAATTCGCCGAGTGGCTGGAGCGGCCGCAGGCCGAGGCCCTGCTCGGGTTGCCGGCGCCGGACGGCGGCTGGCTGTTCCGCCAGGGTGGCTGGGCCCGGCCCGGCAGCGTCTGCGATGCGCTGCTGGCCGCGTGCGGACGGCGCGTCGAGCAGCGCTTCGGCGTCGGCGACGTAAGCATCGAACGGGTCGACGGCCAATGGGAAGTCAGGGACGCCAAGGGCGAGCTGGTCGCCCACGCGCCCAACCTGATCCTGGCGAACGGCGCCGGTGCAGCGCGCATCCCGCAGGCGGCACGCCTGCCCCTGAGCGCGCTGCGCGGCCAGGTCAGCCACGTGCCGGCCGGGATGCTGCCGGCGCTGCCGGTGGTGCTGTGCCGCGAAGCCTACCTGACACCCGCGTCGGATGGCATCTGCAGCGCCGGCGCCACCTACGACACCGATCCGGATCCGGCGCTGTCGCCCGCCAGCCACCAGGAAAACCTGGAGCGCCTGCGCGGCCTGCTGTCCGATCCGCATGCGGCCGAGGGCGCACCGCTGCAGGGGCGGGTCGGGTTCCGCTGCATCGCGCCGGACCGCCTGCCGCTGGTCGGCCGCCTGCCCGATGTCGATGCCGCCGGCAGCACCGAGCGCCTGCGCGACGTGCCGCGCCATCCCGGCCTGTACGCGCTGCTGGGCTATGCCTCGCGCGGCCTGATCTGGGCCGGCCTGGGCGCCGAACTGCTGGCGGCCCAGATCGAGGGCGAGCCGCTGCCGCTGGAGACGACGCTGGTCGATGCGCTCGATCCGGCGCGCTTCGTGTTGCGCGCACGCCGCAATCCACGCGGACCGCAAGCAAACGGCGTTTGATTTCCACCGAGAGATTTTGCCAGCCAAAGGTATAATTGGCGTAGAGCAATATTTTACGAATGGGGTGGACATGGACGACACGCCGAACGCGCACGAGCTGTTCCTGTTCCTGGCATCGACCGCGCACGACATGAAGAACTCGATCAGCGTGCTGTCCGGCACGCTGGAGCGCCTGCTCGTGGATGCGTCCCCGCGCACCGAATCCGCCTATCCGCAGATGGCGCACATGCTGTACCAGACCAAGCGCCTGAACGACAACCTGATGCAGCTGCTGGCCCTGTACAAGCAGGTCGGCACGCCGGCCTATCCGTTCGACGTGCAACCGCTCGCGCTGGGGCATCTGGTCGACCAGGTGGTGTCGATCGAACGGGTGCTGCTGCAGTCGCGCGGCATCCAGCTGGAACTCGATTGCGACCCGCAGCTGATCTGGCACCTCGACGAAGACCTGGTGGTCGGCGTGCTGTCGCATGCGGTCAACAACGCCGTCCACTACACCTGCGACCGCGTGCGCCTGGCGATCCGCGAGCAGGACGGCTGGCTCGAACTGCGGGTCGAGGACAACGGCCCGGGCTACCCGCCGGCGCTGTTGAAGGCGGGCGAGATCGCCACCCGCGAGACCGCCGGCGGCGTCAACTTCCTCACCAACAGCGCCGGCCTCGGCCTGTACTTTTCCAGCGAAGTCGCCAAGATGCACCGCCATCGCGGACGCCACGGCACGCTGCGCCTGGAAAACGGCGGCCGGTACGGTGGCGGCTGTTTCATCCTGCGCCTGCCATGAATGCCACGCATCCTGTCGCCACGCCCTTGCTGTCGGTGACGCCGGCCAGCATCGACCAGGTCGACTGGGCCGACAAGCACTACCTGGTGGTCGACGATTTCGTCGGCGTGCGCCAGTTGCTGCGCGAGAGCCTGCGCAGCCTGGGCGCCAAGAACATCGACCAGGCCTCGTCCGGCGGCGAGGCGATGGGGCTGCTGGCGCGGGTCCGCTACGACGTCGTGCTGTGCGACTACAACCTGGGCGACGGCAAGAACGGCCAGCAAGTGCTGGAAGAGGCGCGCGTGCGTAACCTGGTCAACCCGAGCACGGTGTGGCTGATGGTGTCGGCCGAGAAGAGCGTGGAATCGGTGATGGGCGCGGCCGAGCACCAGCCGGACGCCTACCTGATCAAGCCGATCACCGAAGGCGTGCTGTTGAGCCGCCTGAACCGGGTGTGGCACAGGAAGCAGGTATTCCGCCTGATCGACCAGGCTTGCGCCGAGAAGGATTACCTGCGCGCCGCCCGGCTGTGCGACGACCAGATCGCGGTCGACAAGGTGCACGAACTCGACCTGCTGCGCATGAAGGCCAGGCTGATGGAGAGAAGCGGCCAGCCCACGCGCGCGCGCGAAGTCTACGAGCAGGTGCTCGAGCAGCGCGAGTACCAGTGGGCGCGCGCCGGCCTGGCCAAGATCCGCCTGGCCAACGGCGAGTTCGAACAGGCGCGCCAGGCTTTCCAAAGCGTGATCGCGGAGAACCGCTATTACATCGACGCCTACGACCAGCTGGCGCTGTCCTACCAGAACATGGGCAAGCTGGAAGAAGCCTGCGCGATCCTGGAGCGCGCGGCGAAGCTGTCGCCGAATTCCGTCACGCGCCAGCGCAACCTGGGCCATCTCGCGCTCAAGCTGGGCAACATGCAGATCGCCGAGAAGGCGTTCAGGAAGTGCATCGCCATCGGCGAATACTCGATCATGAAGACGCCGGACGCCTATCTCGGCCTGGCGCGCGTGTGCGGCCAGAAGAACGATCCGAAGGAAGCGTTGCAATTGCTGCTGCTGGCGCAGCGCGAATTCGTCCACGAGCACGCCGACATCCAGCTGCGCGCCAAGATCACCGAAGGCCTGGTCTACCACGAGAGCGGCGACTACCAGCGCGCGCGCAAGGCCGGCGACGACCTCGACGCCATGCTGAAGGCATCGGCGGCGCGGCCCGACATCCCGACCTGCCTGGAGCTGGCGACCCTGCTGTTCGCGGTGGGTGTGAAGGAAGCGCCGGTCGAGCTGCTGTGCTACGTGATCCGCAACAACCACGACAATCCGCTGCTGCTGGACGAGGTCCAGAAAATCTTCGACAAGGCGCGCATGGGCGAGGAGGGCCTGGCCATGATCCGCGCCTCGAAGAAGGAGGCCGCGGACCTGATGAACCAGGGCGTGCTGCTGTGGAAGACCGGCAAGCTGGGCGAAGCGGTGGCCTGGATGCGCGATGCGCGCAAGGCGGTGCCGAACAACCAGCGCATCCTGTTCAATGCGGCCCAGGTGATGGTGTCTTGCCTGCAGCAGCAGGGCTACGACGCGGCGCTGGCCGCCGAGGCCTACGAGATCCTGCACCACGTCGACCATTTGCTGCCGGGGCAGCAGCGCTTTGCGCAGTTGATGGAGCAGCTGGCGCAGCTGCAGCCGGCGGTGGAGAAGGGCGGTGTGGCGGCGGTGGCCTGAACCACCGGCACCGGCGCCGGTGCGTCAGCCCTTGTCGGTTTTGGGTTTGCCGCCGCGCGCCTTGCCATTGCCGGCTTCCGGCGTCGCGTCCGCTGGCGCCGACTGGGCTTGGGCTTGGGGTTGGGACGGCGTGGCCGGTTTACCGGCTTCCTTGCCATCGGACGCGGGGGCCGCGGACGGCGGCGTCATCGCCGTGGCAACTGCCTGCGTGAACTGATCCTGCAACATGTTCCACCACGCCATTGCGGCTGGCATACCCGTGGCCGCGCCGGCGTCCGCGCCGGGTGCGCTCCCCGCCGCTGCGCCAGGTGCCGAAGAAGTGCCCGGCTGCGCGGAAGCGCCGCTTGGTCCTCCTGGTTTGGCCGCGCCGGTCGCAGCGCTTGGCCCCGCGGGCTGCCCGAAGAAGGATGCAAACGGCGTGTTCGCCATTTTCTCGGCGCTGACGCCCGACTGGCGCATCGCTTCCGCCATCGACGCCCCCATCGATTTCAGGGTAACCAGGGTGCTGCGCTGCACTTCCATCGCCTGGATGGTTCCGTGCAGCATGGTCAGGTTCAGGTTCAGCCACGACTCGACCGCCTTCATGTCGGCGATGCGCTTGTCGAGATCCTCGACCGACATGGCCGGGCTGGGCATGCCCCCCATACCGGACATGCCGGCGCCGGGGATGTTCATCGATCCCCACAGGTTCTTGACGAAGTCCAGCGTGTCCGTGACGCCGGGGATGGTGCCGGATGGCGGTGGTTTCAGCATGGTCTTCTCCTTGGTAGATCGGCCTAGCCTAACAGATAACCAACACCACTCATAGATGCACGTATAGTGCGTTGCAGCAGTGCGGACCGACTGTCCCTCTACACTTGGCGCATGACTTCCACCAACGTCCTGGCTCGCCACCCGCGCCGTCCGCTCGTCTTCGGCGCGCTGGTGTTGCTGTTGCACCTGCTCGTGTTCGACTGGCTGAGCGGCCAGCTCGGACGGCGTCGCGAGGCGCCCGTGCCGGCGCCGCCGGTACACGTGCTGGTGCAATTGATCCGGATAGCGGCGCCGGTGCCGCTGACGGTCCCGGCGCCCGACCTGTCGCCGAAGCTTGCGCCACCGCCGCCGCCGCCACTGCCGCTACCGCTGCCAAGCTTGCCGCCCGAACCGGTCGAGGTCGCCGATGCGGGCGCCGGCCACGCAGCCGACACCGCATCCGGAGACGTTCCCAGCAACGGCACTGCCGGAGTACCGGACAGTGCCGCCGCCGCCGCCGCCACCGCCACCGCCACC
>JAKOOD010000037.1 GCA_022701635.1 Burkholderiaceae bacterium
GGTCGCAGAGCGCGGCCTGCTCGGCGACGCCCATGCCGACCGTTATTCGCCGCGCCAGTTGCTGCTGGCCGATGCCGGCGTCTACCGCGACCTGGCTTTGCCGCCGCACGCCTTGCGCGAGAATTTATTGGTCGATATCGATACCGCCGCGCTCTCGTCGGGCATGGTGCTGCGGGTCGGCAATGACGTCCTGCTCAGGCTGATGTTTCAATGCGAAGCCTGTGGCAACCTGAATGCCTTCCGCCCCGGTCTGTCACGCCTGCTGGAGGATCGGCGCGGCATGCTGGCGCGCGTGCTCAGCGGCGGCACGCTGCGCGCCGGCGACCCCATTCGCGACGTACGCCTGTCGTTGCCGGGCTGGTCCGACGACTGGCACGAAAGGGTGCTGATGGTGCTGGATGCGCTGCCTTTGGACGCGGTGATCGAGTACCGCGACCTGGCGCGTCTGGCCGGCGTGCAGTCGAGCTATTGCCGCGCCTTTCCGCGCATGATCCGCAACCTCGGACCCGATTATGCCGGCAGGGCGGTGGCGGCGAACGATCCGTCGACGGCCCCGCGCTGGAAGGGAGAAGGCCTGTTCGACCACGCGCCGATCCTGCACTTGGTCGAATGACGCGGACGCTTGGCGCACCAGATAAAACCTCCATGGCGGCGTTGCATCGTCTCGCCGACCGTTGGTACTCTCTTTGACGATGCGTCGGCAAGCCGCATCCCTTGCCCTGAAGGTTTTGCGGGGCGCGCTAGCCAGGCACGCCGACGATCACGCTGGATGCCTTGAACATGGCAGTGGCTTCCTTGCCTTCGGCCAGTTCCAGCATCTGCGCGCTGTCGTTGGTGATGACGGCCGCCACCGTGCCGCCGCCGGGCAAGTCGAGCACGACTTCGGTGTTGACCGCGCCCGGCGTGAGGCGGGAAATTGTTCCCCGCAACTGGTTACGTGCCGAAAAGCGGGCGCCCTCGGTGTGCGTGGCCAGGATCACGGATGCGCTTTTAATCAGGGCGAATGCCTGGCGGCCCGGTTGCAGGCCAAGGCTTTCGGTGCTTTCGCGGGTGACGATGGCGACCAGGCGCTGGCCACCGGCGATGTCGAGTTCGATCTCGTCGTTGACCGCCCCGGCCTGGACGCGCGAGACGGTACCGAAGAACTGGTTGCGTGCGCTGGTTTTCATGTTCAGCCTGCTGATCAGAGTGAAATCGTCGGCGACGCCCGCCGCCTGCCGGTTGAGTTGTTCGACAAAATCGCGGTGCACTTGTTCGAGCAATCGGAAGTTTTTCACCAGTTGTTCGCCGCGGGCCGTCAAGCGGGTACCGCCGCCGCCCTTGCCGCCGGTCAGGCGCTCGACCAGGGCTTCGCCGGCCAGGTTGTTCATCGCGTCGATGGCGTCCCAGGCCGCCTTGTAGCTCATCTTGATCGCTTTGGCTGCCTGGCTGATCGAGCCGGTCTCGGCGATCTTGGCCAGCAGGTCGACCCGGCCCGGGCCGCCGAAGTTCTGGCCCCCGACCGTCATCCAGACGCTGCCCTGCAATGTGATTGGTTCGTCCATCGTTTCTCCTCCGTGCCGCAGCACGATAGCAGATTCCGCTATGCAAGCGTTCGTTATATACTCCAGTACATAACGACCTTCACGGAGAAACCCGCATGCAACGCATCGCCGGCCTGCTGGCCACACTCGTCCTCGCCGCCGGCACCCAGGCCCATGCGGGCGAGGTGCAGGTGGCAGTCGCCGCCAATTTCACGGCGCCGATGCAACAGATCGCCGTCGCCTTCGAGCAGGACACCGGCAACAAGGCGGTGCTGGCCTTCGGCGCCACCGGCAAGTTTTATGCGCAGATCCACAACGGCGCCCCGTTCGAGATCCTGCTTGCGGCCGACGACGAGACGCCGGGCAAGCTGGACCAGGAAAAGCAGACCGTGACGGGTTCGCGTTTTACGTATGCCACCGGACGCCTGGTGCTGTGGTCGGCCAAGGATAACTACGTCGATGGCCAGGGCAAGGTGCTGCAGAGCGGCACTTTCAAGCACCTGTCGATCGCGAATCCGAAAGCGGCACCGTATGGCGCCGCGGCGGTTGAGACGCTGACCAAACTGCATTTGATGGCAACGCTGCAGCCGAAGATCGTGCAGGGTGAAAACATCGCACAGGCATACCAGTTCGTCAGCACCGGCAACGCCGAACTCGGCTTCGTGGCGCTGTCGCAGGTGGCGCGCGACGGCAAGTTCAGCGCGGGCTCGGGCTGGATCGTGCCGGATTCGATGCACAGCCCGATCCGCCAGGATGCCGTGATCCTCACCAAGGGCGCCGCCAACCCGGCGGCCAGGGCGCTGATGGCTTACCTGAAGTCCGACAAGGCCAAAGGCATCATCCGTTCCTTCGGCTACGAACTGTGAACGTCGCGCCGTAAGCGGGATGGACGACGCCGACCTCGCAGCCATCCGGCTGACCCTCAAGCTGGCCAGTGTCGTCACGCTGCTGCTGCTGGCGATCGGTACCCCGCTCGCCTGGTGGCTGGCGCGCACGCGCTCGCGCCTGAAACACGCCGTGGCGGCCGTGGTCGCCTTGCCGCTGGTGCTGCCGCCGACCGTCATCGGTTTTTATTTATTGCTGGCGCTGGGGCCGAACGGCTGGATCGGCCGGCTGACGTCTGCGCTCGGCCTGGGCTTGCTGCCTTTTACGTTTGCCGGGCTGGTGCTGGCCTCGGTGCTGTATTCGATGCCCTTCGTGGTGCAGCCGCTGCAGAACGCCTTCGACGCCATCGGCGAGCGCCCGCTGGAAGTCGCGGCGACGCTGCGCGCCAGCCCCTGGGACACTTTCTGGACGGTGGCGGTGCCGCTGGCCCGGCCGGGCTTCCTGTCGGCGGCCGTGCTCGGCTTTGCGCATACGGTCGGCGAATTCGGTGTCGTGCTGATGATCGGCGGGAATATTCCGGACAAGACGCGGGTGGTGTCGGTGCAGATCTATGACCACGTCGAGGCACTCGAGTATGCGCAGGCGCACTGGCTGTCCGGCGCCATGCTGGTCTTCAGTTTCGTGGTGCTGCTGGCGCTGTACACGGTGAACCCGCAGGCGGTGAAGGGGCGGCGCTGATGGACGACATCCAGGTACGCCTGCACATCGACCGCGGCGAATTCCGGCTCGACGTCGATGTGCGCCTGCCTGGGCGCGGCATCACGGCGCTGTTCGGGCCGTCAGGGTCCGGCAAGACCACCTGCCTGCGCGCGATCGCCGGGCTGGAACACGTGAACGACGGCTACGTGGCCGTCGGCGGCGCCGTGTGGCAGGACGAAGCGCGGCGCATCTTCGTGCCGACCCACCGCAGGTCGCTGGGTTACGTATTCCAGGAAGCCAGCCTGTTTGCGCACCTGAGCGTGCGCGCCAACCTCGAATTCGGCATGAAACGGGTGCCGCGCAGCGAACGCCGCTTCGCGCCCGAGGAGGTGGCGCGCCTGCTCGGCATCTGGGAATTGCTGGAACGCCGGCCGGGCAGCTTGTCGGGCGGCGAGCGCCAGCGGGTGGCGATCGCGCGCGCCCTGCTCGCCTCGCCACGCCTGTTGCTGATGGACGAACCGCTGGCCGCGCTCGACCTGCGCCGCAAGCAGGAGATCCTGCCCTATCTGGAGCGCATGCACGACGCGCTGTCGATCCCGATCATCTACGTCAGCCACGCGCCGGATGAGGTGGCGCGATTGGCCGACCACCTGGTGCTGCTGGATGGAGGCCGCGTGGTGGCCAGCGGTCCATTGAGCGAGACGCTGGCGCGTGCCGACCTGCCGCCCAGCTTCGCCGACGATGCCGGCGTGGTGCTCGATACGGTGCTGGAGGGGCATGAAGCCGATGCGCTGTCGCGCCTGCGCTTCGACGGCGGCGTGCTGTACGTCGGCCAGCGCAGGGAAGCCATCGGCACCCACCTGCGCTGCCGCATCCACGCGCGCGACGTCAGCCTGGCGCTGCAGCGCCCTGGCGGCACCAGCATCGTCAACCTGCTGCCGGCGCGGGTGACGGCCTGCGCCGCCACCGACACCCCGGGTCACGTCCTGGTGCAGCTGCGCATGGGCTTGAGCCCGCTGCTGGCGCGCATCACGGAACGCTCGCGCCGCGAACTCGATATCGTCCCCGGGCGCGAACTGTGGGTGCAGATCAAAGGCGTGGCGCTACTGGGCTGACCCGGGACGCCGCCAATTCGGGGTCAGAGCAAAATCAGGTCGCATTTGCATTGTGCTCTGACCCCGAATGTAAAGGTCAGCGCACGCGGCGGATTGACGAGACGCGGTCGTTCATCCGGTCCAGGCCGGGATAGCGTCCCGGGCCGTAGACGACGCAGAAACCGCGGAAGTCGCTGTCTTCGCACAGTTCCCAGCGGCCTTCGCGGATGATCATCGAGCTGGCGCGGTCGTTGAAGCCGACGTCGTTCAGCGCGCGCATGTTGCCGGCCAGGGCCACGTCGGCGCCGCCGAAATTCGCGTCGGTGAACAGGATCACGTCGCCGCCACCGCCACGGCGCTCGTCCCCGCGCCAGTCGCCACCGCGGCGGTCGTCACGCTCACCGCGCCAGCCGCCGTCGCGATAGCCGCCGTCACGGTAGCCGTCGTCGCGATAGCCGCCATCGCGGTAATCGCCGCGGTCGCGACCCGGTCCGCCGCGCGTCACTTCGCGCACCGAGGAGATGCTGTCGTTGAAGCGCGGCAGGCCGCGGTATTCGCCTGGACCGAATTCGGCGCAGTAGCCACCGAAGCCGGCGTGTTCGCACACCAGCCAGACCCCGGATTGCACGATCATGCTCGACGCGCGGTCGTTCATGCCGACGCGGTTCAAATCGGGCACGTCGCGCTGGACGGTCACGCGGGCGCCGCGGAAGTCGCTGTCGGCGAACAGGGTCAGCTCACCGGCAAATGCGGCATGGGAGCACAGTGCCAGCACGGCGGCGGCAGCGGACAGGCGTTTCATGATTTCTCCATCGATCGTTGTATGTCGCGCCGGCAGGGGGCGCATGCGTGGTTAACGCAGCTGCCAGGTC
>JAKOOD010000382.1 GCA_022701635.1 Burkholderiaceae bacterium
CGCCGACCACGTGGGCGCGCGCCACGCCGAGGGCCGACAGCACGCCGGTGGCGTCGTCGGCCATGTCTTGGAGGCTGTAGGGCGCGCGCAGCGGCAGGCGCAGCTTGGTGCGCAGCCAGGCCAGTGCCAGGCTCGGCGTGCCGGCATGCTCGAACTTGGTGGACAGGCCGCAGTCGCGGTTGTCGAAGCGGATGACGTAGAAGCCGAGGTCGGCGAGGCCGTCGACAAACTCGTCGGGCCAGGCGCTGAGCTGCAGCCCCAGCCCGTTGATCAGGAGGAGTGGGACGGATTTCGGATCGCCCGCGGTGTCGAAGGCGATGCGGATGCCGTTGGCATTCAGACTGGGCATATCGGCTGGATTCGGGAAGGCTCGGCGGCCGCACCATGCGACTCGAGATCCAGCATAGCATTTTTACCAGCCTATTGGCGCAAGCCGGCGCCCAATCGGACGCGGGCCGGCCGGCCTCAGGCGCCGCTGCCCTCGACGCCGGCGGTGAGCGCGGATGCCAGCGCCGCAGCGCCGGTCCCAGCGTCGGGCGCTGCGGCCGGCGGGCGCCGGGCGGCGCGGCGTTCGGCAAAGAAGCCGCGCAGCATGGCGGCGGCCTCCTCGGCCAGTACCCCGCCGTCGACCTTGGTGTGGTGGTTCAGCGCCTCGAGCGCGAACAGGTCCAGCACCGAGCCGCAGACGCCGGTCTTGGGGTCGCCGGCGGCGTACACCACGCGTGCCAGGCGCGCGTGCATCATCGCGCCCGAACACATCGCGCACGGTTCCAGCGTGACGTACAGTTCGCAGCCCGGCAGGCGGTAGTTGCCGAGCTTGTCGGCGGCGGCGCGCAGGGCCATGATCTCGGCATGGGCGGTCGGATCGTGGCGGCCGATCGGCTGGTTGTAGCCGGTGGCGATCACTTCGCCGTCCTTGACCACCACGGCGCCGACCGGCACCTCGCCTTCGTGCCAGGCCTTGCGCGCCTCGGCCAGGGCCAGGCCCATGTAGCGGGCGTCGGCCGGATCGACCGCGCCCGGGGCGGCAGCATCAGCGTCGGCGTCGGCAGGCAGCATATCGGCGGCAGGCAGCGCGGTGTCAGGCATGGCTCAACCCTCGGTGATCTCGGCCCAGCAGTTCGGGGTCTCGTGCAGGACCAGCTTTTGCAGGCGCAGGCCGGTGCCGTAGCGGTCGGTGTAGGCCGCTTTCAGGATGTTCCAAGCCACCTGCGCCAGGTTTTCCACGGTCGGGATGCGGTCGATCACCACGGTCTTGTGGCCCGGCAGCGACTGCAGGAAGCCGTGCACCGCCTCATCCTTTTCGTACACCAGGAAGGCATGGTCCCACACGTCGACCAGGTGCTCTTTCGCCAGCGCCTTGATGTCGGAAAAGTCCATGATCATGCCATTGTCGGAATTGCCTTCGACATCGATGACGGCGCCGGTCAGCGTGATCTCCAGGGTGTAGCGGTGGCCATGCAGGTTGCGGCACTGGCTTTTGTGGTCGGGGATGCGGTGGCCGGCATCGAATTCGAGTTTGCGGGTAATCGTGAGCATGTAAAGGTGAGTTCCGTGTTGCGGTCAGGGGATTTGCAGGAGTTTGTGGGTCTGGATGCTGAGCTTCCACTTGGGATTGCGGCGGCAGGTCTCGATCGCCAGCTTGGTGTTGAAGGCCGCCAGCGGGCCATCCATCGGCTGGACATAGAAGTTGTCGAAATCGAGGCCTTCGTAGGCGGCCAGGTCCTGCCCCGCCTGCGGGATCACGACCTTGATCTCGTTGCCCTTGCCGACCACCAGCTTGCTGCCCATCTTCGGGCTGACACAGATCCAGTCGACACCATCCGGCACCGGCAGCGTGCCGTTGGTCTCGATGGCGATCGTGAAGCCGCGCGCGTGCATGGCCTCGACCAGGGCTGCATCCAGCTGCAGCAGCGGCTCGCCGCCGGTGAACACGACGTATTTGCTGGCGACATAGGTGTCGGGCCACAGGCCGTCGATTTCGGCAGCCAGGGTGGCGGCGTCCTTGAACTTGCCGCCGCGCTCGCCATCGGTGCCGACGAAATCGGTGTCGCAGAACTGGCAGATCGAGGTCGCACGGTCGCTTTCGCGGCCGGTCCACAGGTTACAGCCGGAAAACCGGCAGAACACGGCCGGACGCCCCGCATGGGCGCCTTCGCCCTGCAAGGTATAGAAAATTTCTTTGATGCTGTAAGTCACAGTAGGTTTCGCTCAGGCTTCTCGTCAACCTTCCATTATAGCGTGTGCAGCCGCGCCTGCAGAAGACCCGCCGATTTCGGCCATGACGGCCAGTTGGACAAGGCCTACGCATTACTGTTGAGAATAGGCAACATATTTCACAAAGGAAAATCGTAATCTCTGTACGGAATCGTCCTAACGCATTCGTCCTACACCTCGGTCGAAAGGTCCATCATGAAGACACGCAAGCACCCCACGCTCCACGCTGCCCTCGGTGTCCTGGTGCTGTTCGCCACGTGGCAGGCGGTCATCCTCGGCGCCGCTTGGGAAGCCGGCTCGGGCGGGCTGCCTGCCAGTGTGCCGCTGCTGGTGGCGGTCACGGCCACGGTTGGCACCTTGTACCGGCGCGTGCGCAGCGAAGACCGCGCGGTGCGTGTCGAAGCCGACCAGTGCCGTGCTCGCAGCGCGCGCAGCCGTGCCGATGCCGCGCTGCTCGAAGCCGACCAGTTGCTGGCCCGTGTCAGCGGCCAGGACGGTATCGGCTTGCGCCATGACCCGGTCGGCCAGCTGGGCCTGGTCCAGGCCGAGCTGATGCAGATGCAGAACGGCGCGGCCGACCCTGCGGCCGCGGCGCGCATCGACATGCTGCGCACACGCCTGGCACTGGTCGCCAAGGCGGTACGGCAGACCGCGCGCACCGCTGAGACAGGCTGAGCGGGCTGCACCGCCTTCCTGTTCGCCCTGTCCGGTGCCAGCAACGGCGCTGCGGCGTCGCCTATTGCGTTTGCCCCCTATTGTTCTAGATCAAAAGGGCGCAATCTGCCGTGAAGCAAAATCGGTTCTTGTCAGCAACACTCTAACCGACAGACCGAGGACGGCACATGACAAGTACCACGACCTTGCAGCGGCTCATGGATACCACGAGCACCAACCCGGATCGGGCCTTCGCGCACCAGTTGATGGAAATGCTGGCGATCCCCGTGTTCGTGCTCGATGCGACGGCGCGCGTCATGATCTGGAACCGGGCCTGCGAACGCCTGACCGGCGTGCCCTCGGTCGAAGTGATCGGCACCCGCGCGCATTGGCGCAGCTTTTTCGACCAGCAACGGCCGACGCTGGCCGACCAGCTGATCCAGGAGCGCGGCGGCGATGTCGCCCAGCTGCATCCGCGCCCGGGTTCGGTCCATGCGCCGGGCGCGCACCTGTCGGCCGAAAGCTGGTGCGACATGCCGCGCGTCGGCAAGCGCCGCTACCTGGCCGCCGATGCCAGCCCGATCTTCGACGAGCGCGGCAGGCTGAGCGCGGTAGTCCAGACCCTGCGCGACATGACCGAGGAAAAGCAGGCCCAGCTCGCCCTCGAGCAGCTGGCCACGCGCGACGGCCTGACCGGCCTGGCCAACCGCCGGTGTTTCGACGGAACCCTGCATGCGGAATGGGCGCGCGCGCTGCGCCAGCGCCAGCCGCTGTCGCTGCTGATGGTCGACGTCGACAACTTCAAAGCCTACAACGACGCCAACGGCCACCTCGGCGGCGACGAGTGCCTGAAGCGTATCGCCACCGCCGTCTCGAGCGAGATGCGCGCCAACGACCTGGTGGCGCGCTACGGTGGCGAGGAATTCGCGGTGATCCTGCCGAACCAGTCGCTGAAGGGCGCAGCCGTGGTGGCGGAGCGCATCCGCACCCGGGTCGAGCAACTGCAGGTGCCGAACCGCATGGCGCCGGGTGACCACGTGACGGTGTCGATCGGGGCGGCGACCGCCCTCGCCTCGCCGGAGAACAGCGCCAGCGACCTGGTCGCGATCGCGGATAGCGCCCTGTACCGGGCCAAGCACATGGGACGCAACCGGATCAGCCTGCCGGTGGCGCCGGAGCAGCCCCAGTAAGCAGAAGCGAGCAAAAAAAACGCCGGCAAGCGCCGGCGTTCTTCATCTCCTGCCGCTTACGCGGCGGATGGGGCTCAGGAAGTCATCTTGTTCCAGCCGTGACGCACGGCGGCCTTCATCTTGTCCCAGGTCGAGACGCCGCTGGTGCCCGGATAGCGGCTATCCCAGTCGCTGCGCAGGTCGGATTCGACGTCATCCCAGTTACGGCCCTGGTATTTCGGGTTGCGGCGCGCTTCGGTGCCGTAGCCGTAGGCCGGTGCCAGCGAGTCGTAGGTGTCGCCGCTGGTGGCGTACTGGGTGCTGTAGTGATTGCGATAGTAGGAATCGTCATCGTTCGTGTCCGGGGTGATCTTGTCCCAGCCATGACGCACCGCGGCCTTGAATTTTTCCCAGGTCGACGGGCCGCCGGCATTGCGCGATTCCCAGTCGCTGCGCAGGTTGGATTCGACGTCGTTCCAGTCGCGGTCCTTGTACTGCGAGCTGCTGCGCATTTCGTTGCCGTAGCGGTAGGCCGGCGCATAGTCGTCGTAGCTGCCGCCCAGGCTGGAATAATTGCTGTCCCAGTCCTTGCGCCAGGCATCGTCGCTGCCCAGGCCGCTCGTACGCGAGGCGCCCAGCGTGGTGTCGCCGGCCAGGTTTTCAACCTGCACTTCGGTATGGCGCACGGTGTCGTGGATCTGTTCCTGGCGCTGCGAGACTTCCTTGCCGACCAGGACTTCCTCGACCACGCGGGCCGATTTCTGCACCACGGC
This sequence comes from Burkholderiaceae bacterium, assembly GCA_022701635.1. GTDB lineage: Bacteria > Pseudomonadota > Gammaproteobacteria > Burkholderiales > Burkholderiaceae_D > Telluria > Telluria phyllosphaerae. The sequence continues at coordinate 4,814 of JAKOOD010000382.1, forward strand.
TTCCTCGGCGGTTTCGCGCAGCTCGATCGACTGCTCCTTGAAGGCGGCGTCGGCGCTGCTGATCGGCTGGTCGACCGGGCGGCGTTCCACGTTCACGTGCTCTTCACGCAGGCCGATGGTCTGGTCGACCGGGGTTTCGACGACGCGCGAGAAGACGCGCATACCGCCGCGCTGGACTTCGCGCTTGCCGACTTTTAGTTCTTCCTGCACCACCGGGATGGCGTGGGAGGTGCTGTCCGACGACTGCGACAGGTCGCGCTGCATCGATTGGCTGGTGACGGCGGTGCCGCCCAGCGAGGCGTCGTTCGAGCCTTGCAGCGATGCGGTGCCCTGCAGCGAGCCGGGCGAGGAACGCAGCTGATCGGCGTCACGGCCGATGCCGTCGTCGAGGTCGCCCGATTGCAGCGAGCGGCCCTGGGTTTCCTGGAAGGTCGAGGTGTCGCGCGGGACGTTGTCGCCGGTGCTCTGGGTGCCGAAGTACAGGTTGTTATCCGGCGAGCCCTGCAGCGAGCCCGGCTCGGTGCCCGGCGGCAGTGCCGATTGCTGCGACAGCGATTGCGAACCGGATTGCATCGACGCGCCGGCCATCGAGCTGGAACCCAGCGAGGACGACTGCGGCTGGTAGGCGCCGGCGCCCAGGCTGGCGGCGCTACCGGTCAGGTCGTGGCGTTCGTCGATGTCGACCGGGCCGAAGCGCTCGATGACGTCGGCGGCGCGCTCGACTTCCGGCTCCGACTGGGTGGTCAGCGTGAGCACGTGGTGGCCGCGGGTGACCGCGTCCGAATACTGGGAGGCGTGGGTGTCGCTATCGGAACCGAACAGGCCGGTGAAGAAATGCTTGATCGACGCGCCGATGCCTTCCTCGTGGGCCTGGTCGATGCCCGGCACGTCGCCGCTCAGGCTGCTGGTCTGGCCGGTCGCGTCGGCGCTCGAGACATTCACGTCGGTGCGCGAGAAGCCGGATGCCAACAGTTCGTCCATGGCGCTCTGGGCGTCGCTACGGTTGTCGAAAACCGCTACTAGAGTATGTTGCATGATGGTTCCTCCGATGATGGGTATCACGTTGATGGTTTGTCGCCGTGCTCGTCGAAGCGCTCCACGCTGATCTGCTCCGATTTGAGCAGGACAGTTTCAGCGTGGTGCTCCTCGCGCCGGTGCCTGGTGATGCGCAGCTCTTCCTTGATGCGCAGGCGGCGTTCGACCACCAGCACTTCCTCGAGGATGGGCACCACCAGCGTGTCGCCTTCGTAACGGGTGGCGGGCGCCTGGTCCAGTGGAACGATGCGGTCCACCGGGACATGGCTGACTTCCACGTCGTCGCGCAACAGGCGTTCGTCGATCCGGACAGGGTGCTCGGCGACAGTCTTGTGGATGCGCACGCCGCGGCCGGTGTCGACAGCGTGCTTCTCGACCCATGCCTCCTCCTGGTAGACGGGAACCACGATCGGCTCCTGCTTTTCCTGGTTGAGTTGCGATGGATCAATGGTCACGATGCGGCTCCTGGTCACGGCGTTGGAGCAATTGAGATTACTCCAAAGCGGCCCGGCAGCGCACACCCTAGACGCGCGGAAATAATCAATACGGACGAGCCCTCAAAGCTGGGTTCGGGGAAATAAAAACGGGCTCGAAAGCCCGTAAAATCAAGGTTTTAGTTAGCGCGCGCACGGATGGGCCGGCAGGCGCCGTGGCAGAGCGGGCTCAAGCGGCTGGCACCCTGCCATTGCATGCGCCGTGCTCAGCCGAACGGGTTGGCCACCGTCTTGACTTCCGGCGCCGGCAGGCGGTCGGGCAAGTCCTTCGCTTCCAGGCTGGCCACCACCTTGCCCAGCAGGTCGTGCAGCTGGCGCGCCTGTTCCAGGCCGGGCTTGTCGGCGGTCAGGTCGAGGTCGCCCGACAAGGTGACGCGGTCGAGCCGGTTCTCGAGCGCGAGGCGGCCGATCTCGACAACGTCGGCTTCATTGTCGAAAGGAGCGAATTTCGGGGTCTTGGCAGTCATGGGATCCTCCATAGGTACAGTGATCAATCGCGGTCGCGCTTGCGCTTGCCGCCGTTGTCGCGGATTTTCGGCAGGCGCAGCATGCGTTCCTTGTCGCGCTCGGCGAGTGCCGGCAGCAGGTTGATGCCGACGATGCGTTCCAGTTCCGTGATCGGGATCACGTTCGGCTTGGCATCGGCCTGGTTTTCGATGAACCATGCGGCGCCGGCTTTCTGGCGCGGACTGTACACCACTTTGTACAGGTGCGACGGCACCAGCACCTTGCCGACCTGGCGCAGGTTGGTCCCGAGGAAGGCCGGGCCGGTAATCACGTACAGGTCGCCCTCCTGCTTCGCCATCTTGCGCACCGCACCCTCGATCGCGGCCCACACGTAGCGGTTGTTCTCGCCGTCCTGGGGCACGATGTTGGCCAGGCTGAAGCTGTCGCGCTGGCTGCCGCGGTCCGGCATGTCGCCATTGGGCGCCATGTGGCCGCGGTCGAAGCCGCTGCGGGCGTAGTCGGCCAGTTCGGCACGCTGGGCCGGCGGCAGGCGCGGTTCGGCGTGGAAGGAATTCTCGCGCGACAGGTCCTGGGCCGCCTCGACGTTGTCGGCGCGCAGGTGCTCTGCCGACCACAGCGGGGTGCGGGTCACGCCCGAATGCATCACCCCGAACACGTTGAAGCACAGCGGGCGGGTCTGCTGGGCCAGCCTGGGGTTGGTGATCTGGGGTGCGCGTCCGCCGACGTAGTGCACCGGGCAGGCGGCATCCTGGGCCTGGACCGCGGTCGCGGCCAGTAATCCGGCCATCAATACGGCGCGGACAATTAACTTCTGAAACATATGGACTCGATAAGATCAAACGACCTGCCATTGTATATGACACGCCCTTGCGTTACCGCATAAGACTGTTCAGATATACAGTGCGCACGCCTGAAATCCACTGGCCATTCCCACGCCGAATACTATAAAATCCGCGTTTCTAAAAGTTAAATAGATTTGAGCAAATAGATTGGCAGTGGACAAGCCCTCCATTCCCGAGGACATCCGGCGCTTCGTGCTGACCAGTATTCCCTCCGTTCCCTTCCTGGAAGCCCTGCTGCTGATGCATGCCGACCCGGCCTGCCAGTGGCGCAAGGACACGCTCGCCCAGCGGCTGTACGTGCGCGAAAAGATGGCGGACGGGTTGCTGGCCGACTTGTGCGCGGCCGGGATGGCGGCGCCCTGCCCGCCGCCTCGCACCGACTCCTATTGCTATGCCCCGGACGGCGCCGCGCTGCGCGTCCGCATCGACCGCCTGGCCGACCTGTATGCGACCCACCTGGTCGAAGTCACCCTGCTCATCCACTCTTCCCTCGACCGCAAGGCGCAACAGTTCGCCGACGCCTTCAAATGGCGAAAGGACTCCTAAGTGGCGGTTACCATCTACGTGCTGTGCACACTCACTTCGCTGGCCTGCGCCTGGCTGCTGCTGGCCGCCTACCGCCGCACCCGCCACCGCCTGCTGTTCTGGAGCGGTGCCTCGTTCGTGGCGATGACCATCAACAATGTATTCCTGGTACTCGACAAGGTGGTGTTCCCCGACGTGTACCTGCTGCCGGTGCGCCAGGGCGCGGCCCTCATCGCCATGCTGCTGCTGTTGTATGGCTTGATCTACGAAAAGGAGTGACCGTGCCCGACCTCGTTACCGGCATGATCGCCATGGCCTCGCTCATCATCGGGCTGTTCTTCCTGCGCTTCTGGCGCAATACCAGAGACCGTTTCTTCCTGTATTTCGCGCTGTCCTTCGGGATCGAGGGCGTGCACCGCATCGTCACCACGCTGACCTACGACGAGCACGAGGAATCGCCGCTGCACTACCTGGTGCGGCTGCTGGCGTACGGCTTGATCCTGTGGGCGATCCTGGAAAAGAACCTGCCGTCGCGCCGCGACAAGTCCTAGCGTGCGCCCTCCCGCAGGGGGCCGGGCACATAATGGGCCATCGAAACATGCAAAGGAGGCAACAATGAGCGCACCTTCCCAACAAGACAAAGATCGTTCGGAAAACCTGCTGCCGGCGGATGGCAAGGACGATGGACAATTCAATGTGGCCGAGGAAGTCAACCTCGACCAGCAGGGCGACCTGGCGCGCCAGGTCGGCAAGGCGCCGCAAGGCATCGCCTCGGACGCCCTCGCCGAGTCGCTGAAGGACGACGGCGCTACATCGTGATGCCCATGCGCAAGCCCTCGATCGTGTGGGCCTGCTCGATGTGCTCCAGTTCCGGCACGATGCGGCAGCGCAGGTGGCAGCGCACGGCCTCGGGCAGCGTGTCCCAGTAGGCTTGCGTCACCTGCAGGTCGTGCTTGTCGGCGTTGCGCCCGTCCGGTGCATCCACGCCCAGCACGAATACCGGGCGCGACTGGTTGGAACGGTTGGCGGTGCCGCGGTGGATCGCCAGCGCCGAGCGCGCCGAGATGTCGCCCACCTGCGGCAGCTTGCGCTGGGCGCGCGCCTCGTAGCGCGCGTAGTGCGACTTGTCCGGGAACATCGGGTCGCCGTCCGCCAGGTCGTCCCATTGGGTGCCGGGGGCGATCTCGAACGGCCCGATCTCCTCGGTGACGTCGACCGTGGTGATGTTGAAGGCCAGCGAATTCAGGCGCCGCCCCACCAGGGTTTCCGGTGGCGCCGGGAAGTCGCGGTGCCAGGGCTGGTGCATCGCGCCCGGGAACGGGATGTCGAAGCCAGCCTCGACGATCTTGTAGTCCGGCCCCAGCACCGCCGAGCACACCGCCACCACCCACGGGTGATTCACGATGTCGACGAAGCCGGACAGGCGTTCCGGATGCACCTCGACGTAGAACCGGTTCGGGCCGCGTTCGAGCGCGCCGCGCGGGCTGCGGCGCGCCTCGGCGAACAGGCTTTCGATGTCCTGCTTCAGGCGCCCGACCAGCTCGGGGCTGAAGGCGCCTTTGCAGGCGACGATGCCGTCACCGTAGAGGCCGCCCATGATGGCGGCAACGTCATACTCGGTGCGTGGGCTTGCTGTGTCCATGGTCTCCTCCGATGTGCGATTGCGGTCCTCAGGCGGCTCATCCTACCGGAAACCGCGGGCGCTGGCACACACCCGACGGCCCGTACGGTAATTGACATTCACTGCGAGTCCTCCTACAGTCGCAGCCAGGCTGACCACTCTGACAATATCCCCATGCATCTCGCAGCACCCGGCCTTCAGCCGGCCTTGCCCGTCCTCCTGCGCGCCGGGAGGTCCCATGATTGATCACGACCATGGCCGTGTCCTGTTCCTGTGCGACCGGCCGGTATCGGATCCGGCGGTCGGCAGCGTCGCCGCCGAACTGGGCTACGAACTGATACGCGCACGCTGCCTGCAAGAAGCCCTGGTGCATGCAGGCAGCGACGGCTTCGCGCTGATCCTGGCCGGCTACTCGGGCAACACCGATGCCATGTTCGCCAGCGTGCGCGAGCTGCGCGCGCGCCTGCCGCACACGCCGCTGCTGGTGCACGGCATCCCGCCGACGCCGCCATTTTCGCTGGAGTCGGTGTTCGAAGCCGGCGCGCTGGCCGTGCTGCACGATCCGGTCTCGGTGCCGATCCTGCGCACCAAGGCCAGCTTCTTCCTGGAAGCCTACGCCAGCGCGGCCAAGCGGCGCCGCGCCGAGGCGGCGCTGCAGGAAACCCGCGCCCGCCTCGAATCGACCATTGCCAGTGCCGAAGTCGCGGTCTGGGACTGGGACGTGGTGCGCGATCGCGTCACCGGCGACCTGCGCATGACCGAACTGTTCGGTCTCGACCCGGAAACCGCCGACGGCGCACCGCTGTCGCGCTATTTCGACGCCGTCCACCCGGACGACCTGGCGCCGACCGAGGCGCGCCTGCGCCAAGCGTTGGAAACCGGCGCGCCCTACGACGCCACCTTCCGCGTGCGTACCTTCAGCGGCGGCTGGCGCTGGCTGCTGGCGCGCGGCCGGGTCGAGCGCGGTGCGCGCGGCGCGGCCCGGGTGCGCGGCGTGGTGATCGACGCCACCCTGCAAAAGGAATCCGAGGCGCGCCTGCAGGCCAGCGAAGAGCGCTACCGCACCCTGTTCGAGTCGGTCGACGACGGCGTCTGCCTGATCGAGATGCTGTACGACGCCAGCGGCAAGCCCTGCGACTACCGCTTCCTCGAGGTGAACCAGGCGTTCGAGCGCCATACCGGCCTGAAGGACGCGGTCGGCCACACCGTGCGCGCGCTGAATCCGACCCACGAGCAGCACTGGTTCGATATCTACGGGCGGGTGGCCCGGAGCGGCGAACCGGAGCGCTTCGTCAACGAGGCCGCCGGCCTCGGACGCTGGTACGACGTGTACGCGGCGCGCGTGGGCGCGCCCGGCAGCCACCGCGTGGTGGTGCTGTTCAGCGACATCACCGAACGGCGCCGCACCGAACTCGAATTGCGCCGCCTGGCCGACGACCTGGCCGAGCAGGACCGCCTGAAGACCGAATTCCTGGCCACCCTCGCCCACGAGCTGCGCAATCCGCTGGCACCGATCCGCAGCGGCCTGCAGCTGATGCGCCGCGCCAAGGCCGACCCGGCGGCGATCGCGCGCGTGCAGGACATCATGGACCGCCAGATCGACCACCTGGTGCACCTGGTCGACGATCTGCTCGACATCGCCCGCATCACGCGTGGCCAGGTCGACCTGAAACCGGCCCTGATCGACCTCGCCGACGTCCTCGACGCCGCGGTCGAGACCAGCATGCCGCTGATCGAAGGCGCACGCCACCATCTCGACGTACGGCTGCCGGCCGCGCCGCTGACGCTGCATGCGGATTTCACCCGCATCACGCAGGTGATCAGCAACCTGCTCAACAACGCGGCCAAGTACACGCCGCGCGGCGGCGCCATCGTGCTGGCGGCCGAGCGCGACGGCGACGCCGCCCTGATCGCGGTGTCGGACAACGGTATCGGCATCCCGCCCGAGGCGCTCGACGAGGTCTTCAAGATGTTCACCCAGGTGTCGCAGCACGCCCAGCACATCCCGGGCGGACTCGGTATCGGGCTGTCGCTGGTGCGCAGCCTGGTGGAACTGCATGGCGGCGCGATCACGGCGGCCAGCGGCGGCACCGGCCAGGGCAGCGTGTTCACGGTGCGGCTGCCGCTGGCCCGACCCGCGCCGATCGACGTACCTGCCGTGGCGCAGGCGGATGCGGAAAGCGCCGCATCATCCCGCTTGCGCGTGCTGGTGGTGGACGACAACCGCGACGCCGCCGAGACCCTGGGGGCGCTGATCGGCATGATGGGGCACGAGGTCGCGGTGGCCAACGACGGCCACCAGGCGCTGCGCATGATGACGGCCATGCTGCCGCAGGTGGTGTTCCTCGACATCGGCATGCCCGGCATGTCCGGCTACGAGGTGGCGCAGGCGGCCCGGCGCGACCCGCGCCTCGACGCCACCCGGCTGGTGGCACTGACCGGCTGGGGCGGCGAAGCCGACCGTGCGCGCACGCGCGAGGCCGGGTTCGACGCGCACCTCACCAAGCCGGCGACCGTGGCCGCGATCGAGGGCATACTGGCGAAGCTGGCGTAATGCCCACCCTACAGGTAATCGATTACCAGTCGATGGCCATCAGGCGCTCGGCCATGCGCGGCCAGCACAGGCGTGCCGCTTCGGCGCGCGTGGCCCAGCGGAAGCCGTCGGTCTCCGGCGTCGGCTTGCCGGTCACGTGGTGCGGGAAAAAGCTGTGGCAGACCAGGTGGTCGAGCGTCGGCAGTTCGTCCCCGGCGTCGACCCGGAACAGGTGCAGCGCCTTGTCGCGCCGGTACGCGATGCGCCCGATCTCGACGAAGCGCTCCGCCGCGAACACCAGGCCGGTTTCCTCGCGCAGCTCGCGCATCGCCGCCTCCAGCGGGTGTTCGCCCGGATCCTGCATGCCTTTCGGGATGTCCCACTTGCCGGTGCCGGTGACGTGGCACAGCAGCAAACGCCGCTGCGCGTCCACCACCAGCGTGCCGCAGGATACCCCCGGTTCCTTCGTCGCTCCCTTCATGTTTTCCCTTGCATGATCGTCACGGCAGCGCCCGCGCGACTGCGCCGAGTGCCTGTTCCAGCGCTTCCAGGCTGACCGGCTTGGTCAGGTGCTGGTCGAAGCCCGCTTCCTGCGACTGCTGCTGGTCGCTGTGCGCGCCCCATCCGGTGAGTGCGATCAGCACCACCTGCTGCATCGTGCCCATGCGGCGGATCGCCCCGGCCAGGTCGTAGCCGTTCATGCCGGGCAGGCCGATGTCGAGGAAGGCCAGGTCGGGCTGGAATGTTTCGGCCAGGAACAGGCCTTCCGGACCGTCGTGGGCGACGCGCGTGGTGTGTCCCAGCAGCTGCAGCAGCGCAGCCAGGCTGTCGGCGGCATCCTGGTTGTCGTCGACCACCAGGACGCGCAGCGGTGCCCAGGCGGCGGCCGCCCCTGCGGTGCCGTCCTCCTCGGGACGCGCATGCGGGGTGCCGGGACGCAGCGGCAGGCGCACGGTGAAGGTGCTGCCCTGCATCTCGCCGCCGGAAAAGGCGCTGACGCGGCCGCCGTGCAGTTCGACCAGGCGCCGCACCAGCGACAGTCCGATGCCGAGGCCGCCCTGGGCCCGGTCGAGGCTGCCGCGTACCTGGGTGAACATCTCGAACACCGAGCCGATCGCCTCGGGCCCGATGCCGACGCCATTGTCGGACACCGCGATCACCGCGTGTCCATCCTCGCGCCAGGCCGCCAGCCGGATGGTGCCCCCGTGCGGGGTGTATTTGGCGGCGTTGTTCAGCAGGTTGGACAGCACCTGCACCAGGCGCGTGACATCGGCCTCGAGTTCGAGCGGATCCGGCGGCAAGTCCACTTCCAGCCGGTGGCCGTGCGCTTCGACCAGCGCCGCGCTGGTCTCGACCGCCATGCCGACGACCGTATGCAGCGGCACCGCCTCCTTCTTGAGTTCGATCTTGCCGCGCGTGATGCGCGCGATGTCGAGCAGGTCGTCGACCAGGTGGATCAGGTGGCCCAGCTGGCGGTCCATCATGCCGTGCACGCGTTTGGCGGCGGCGGTGTCCCCGGGCGCCATGCGCAGCAGGTCGAGCCCGGTGCGGATCGGCGCCAGCGGGTTGCGCAGCTCGTGCGCCAGCGTGGCCAGGAACTCGCTCTTGCGCAGATCGGCCTCCGCCAGGTCGGCCGCCACCCGGCGCAGCTCGTCCTCGGCGCGCTTTTGCTGCGTGATGTCGCGCGTGATCGTGGCCAGGCCGAGGTTGTTGCCGTCGCCGTCGCGCACCGCGAAGCCCTTGAAATACACCGGCAGCGGCGCGGCGCCGTTCGGCTGTGCCAGGCGCAGCTCGCCCTCCCATTCGGTCTGGTCGCCGGTCAGGGCCGCCATCACTTGCTCGATGACGAAAGGCCGGTCTTCGCGCGGGAAGAAATCGATCATGCGCCAGGCCGCGATGTTGGTTTGCGCGCCCAGCCCCGCCATGCGCCGCCCGGCCGGGTTCAGCCAGATGCCGCCGGCGTCGGCGGTGAAGATGCCGATGAAGTCCGAGGACTGTTCGGCCACCGCGGCCAGGCGCCGGATGCCGGCCTCGGCGCGGCGGCGGTCGCTCTCGTCGCGGAAGTACAGCGCGGTACCGCCCTCTTCCATCGGGAAGGCGTTGATCTCGAACCAGCGTTCCTGGCCCGGATCGAAGGTCTCGATGCGGCTGGCGGCACGCCCGGTCACGCTGTCGCGCAGCGCGCTTTCCTGGGGCGTGCCGCGCAGCGCGCGGAACAAGTCCCAGAACTGGGCCCCGACCAGGTCTTCGTTGCGGCGCTGCGTGACGTCCTCGGCGGCGCCGTTGGCATAGGTGATGCGCCATTCGCGGTCGAGCGCGATGAAGCCCTCGCTCATGCTGTCCAGGATCGCACGCGAACGCTGCTCGGCGGCCTGGCGCTCGGCGGCCTCGTGGCGCTGGCCGATCAACAGCGACGCGGTGTTGGCCAGCAGCGCCATCGCGGCCTGTTCCTGCGGCGTGGCGTGGCGGCGGTCGCGGAAGTACAGCGTGAAGGTGCCCAGCACGTCGCCGGACGGTGCCAGGATCGGCATCACGCGGCTGGCCTGCAGCCCGTGGGCGCGAGCCAGCTCGCGGTGGCCTTCCCACAGCACGTCGTACTCGATATCGGCGCTGTTGACGGTGGCGCCGCGCCAGGCGGCGCTGGCGGCGGCGGCGCCCACCGGCCCGACCCGGATCGCATCGACGCCCTGCTGGAAGCCGGCCGGCAGGGACGGCGCCGCCGCATGGCGCAGGCGCCTGCCGTCGGGCGTCATCAGCTGCACCGAGGCCAGCGCCCCGCCGCCGCCGTAGTCCTCGGCGGTACGCGCCAGCACGTCCAGCACGTCGCCCAGCGGAGCGTCGGTAACGGCCAGTTCCAGGGCGCCGCGCTGCCCCACCGCCAGCAGGTTGGCGCGGGTGCGCTCGGTGACGTCGACGCCGTGCAGCAATACCCCGTCCACGCTGCCGTCCGGCTCGCGCAGCGCCATGCACACGAAGTCGAGGAAATGCTCTTCCAGCGCCGCGCAGCCTTCGCCGCCGCGCAGCACCACGCGCACGTTGTGGCCTTCGAAGGCCTGGCCCCTGGCATATACCTGGTCCAGCATCTCGATGAACTCCTGGCCTTCCAGCTCCGGCATCGCGTCGCGCAGCGGCAGGCCGTCCAGCGCGCGCCCGCAGGCCAGTTCGCGGTAGCGCTGGTTGGCCATCTCGATCACGTGGTCGGGGCCGCGCATCACGCCCATGATGGCCGGCGCCCGATGGAAGATGTCGTGCAGGGCGGCGCGGTGGCGTTCCTCCTCGACCCTGGCCAGCTGCGCGCTCTTGCGGTACAGGTCGATGAACACCGATACCTTGGCGCGCAGCACCACCGGGTTGAACGGCTTGGTCATGTAGTCGACCGCGCCCAGCGCATAGGCGCGCTCCAGCGGGAACTCGTCGGCGTCGCCGGCGGTCAGGAAGATGATCGGCAAGCCCTGGGTACGCGGGTGCTGGCGGATCAACTCGGCCAGCTCGAAGCCGTTCATGGTCGGCATGCGCACGTCCAGCAGCACCACCGCGAAATCGCGCGCCAGTACTTCGCGCAGCGCCGCCTCGCCCGAGGTCACGGCGACCAGTTCGCCGACGCCGGTCAGGATCGCCTCCAGCACGGCGAGATTGGCGGGCTGGTCGTCGACAAGGAGGATGTTGGGGGTGTGGTCGGTGCTCATCGCGCCGCAGGCTCCGCGGGCAGTAGGATTGTTAATAAGACAATGTAGGCGCGAAGCTGCTGAAAGTCAATTGTGCGCGGCAGTTTAACGCGGGACGCCAGACTAGTCGGTTCGTTTCATGCACCATGCCTGGAGTTGTACCGATGCCTTTTTCGTTCCACTTGCCGCTGCGCGCCGATGGCCGCGCGTTTTCCTTCCTCAACAATTCGCTCGAAGCCTGGGGGCTGGCACTGGCGGTCACGCTGCTGGCCGCGGCCGCCATGCTGTTCCTGCGCCACTATGTACTACGCCACGTCGCCGCGCATGCGCGCAAGGCCGAGACCCATATCGACGACTTCCTCGCGGCCATGCTGTCGCGTACTTATTTCGTGTTCATCGCGGCCTTCGCCATGTATTTCGGCAGCACCTTCCTCGACCTGAATGCCAAGCGCGACCTGTTCGTGACGCGGGTCGCGGTCGGCGCCCTTCTGCTGCAGCTGGCGATCTGGGGCGACGTCGGCCTGCGCGCCTGGCGCGACCGCCTGCGGCTCGGCGGCGACGGCGAACGGCGCGCGTCGCGCAGCGTACTGACCTTCATGCTGCGGCTGGCACTGTGGACCATCGTTACCCTGATGGTGCTGGACAATTTCGGCATCAATATCACGACGCTGGTGGCCAGCCTGGGCGTCGGCGGTATCGCGGTCGCGCTGGCGACCCAGAACATCCTCGGCGATTTGTTCGCCTCGCTGTCGATCATGCTGGACAAACCGTTCGAGATCGGCGATTTCATCATCGTCGGCGACGTGCTGGGTTCGGTCGAGCACATCGGCCTGAAAACGACGCGCCTGCGCGGCCTGGGCGGCGAACAGGTGGTGTTTTCCAACGGCGACCTGCTCAAGAGCCGCATCCACAACCACAAGCGCATGGAGACGCGCCGCAATGCCTTCGTGCTGCGGGTCGCCTATGGCACCAGCGATGAGCAGCTGTGCCGGGTGCCGCGCATCATCAGGGAGATCATCGGCACCAAGCCGAATATCGATTTCGAGCGCGCCCATTTCTTCCGCTGGAGCGAATGGTCGCTCGATTTCGAGATCGTCTACCACTTCCGCAGCCCGGACTATATCCTGCACATGGATGCACAGCAGGACATTTTCCTCGACATCTACCGCCGCTTCCAGCAGGAAGGCATCCAGTTCGCGCACCCGATGTCGATCGTGCGCCTGGGCGAGCCGGTGCCGGGCGGCACGGCATCCGGAAGGCCGGCGGGCGCGATGCCACCGGGGCCATCGTTTCACTAAAGATTTTGAACATTGGTTACATATCGAGGTTGACGGACTCTTCCTACATGGCGGCCTCAGCGTGTCCTATTCCCTCCCTTATGCCTGACGCATAAGATCACTTCACCTCGACGAGGCACCCAATGTGAACTACTAAAGGAGAACGATCATGGCATCGAATAACCAGGGCGGCAACAAGGGTAGCAATCAGGGAAATAACCAGAGCGACACCTCCAACCGCGGCTTCGCCTCGATGGATCCGCAAAAGCAACGCGAAATCGCTTCGGAAGGCGGCCGTGCGGCCCACGCGTCGGGCAACGCCCACGAGTTCACTTCGGAAGAGGCACGCCGTGCCGGCTCGATGAGCCACAAGAACGACGGCAACCAGCAAAGCCAGGGCGGTGGCGGCAGCAAGCAGTCGGGCAACAGCACCCGCGGCGGCACGCCGGAACAGCACGCCAAGGCCGGCTCGCAGAGCCACAAGAACGACAAGTAATCGTTCCGCGGGCCAGTCCCGTGCACCGGCCGCCGGCATTCTCCGGCGGCTTTTTTTTGTCTACACGACATCAGCTTGGCTTTATTCAAGCGGCCCCAGCTATAAACGGCGTGCATGACGGCGCGGCAATCGTGCGGGGGCCAGGGCCTGAATAGTGATATATTTTTGTCATAATATCGGCACACAGCATGTTGGAATCGTGTGCGGAATGTTTTGTACGACGTGCCACCGGTACGGGCAGGGCTAGAAGAATTACTACTCATCATTTAGGATAAATCAATGAAAAAGAATGTTGCCATCGTCGGAGCTGGTTTTTCGGGAGCTGTCGTCGCCAATCAGCTTGCGCAGGCGGGGTACAACGTCGAAGTGTTCGAGTCCCGCTCCCATATCGCGGGCAACTGCCATTCCGAGCGCGATGCCGAAACCAACGTCATGCTCCACGTCTACGGTCCGCACATTTTTCACACCGATAATGAGCGTGCATGGGAATTCATCAATCGCTTCGGCGAAATGATGCCGTACGTGAACCGCGTCAAGGCAATCACCAACGACCGCGTCTTCACCCTGCCGATCAACCTGCTGACGATCAACCAGTTCTTCAACAAGACCTTCCGCCCGGCCGAAGCCGAAGCCTTCATGGCCGAGATCGGCGACAAGACGATCGACAACCCGCAAACCTTCGAAGAGCAGGCGCTGCGCTTCGTCGGCCGCGAGCTGTATGAAGCCTTCTTCAAGACCTACACCATCAAGCAGTGGGGCCTGCAGCCGAGCGAACTGCCGGCCAGCATCCTGAAGCGCCTGCCGGTCCGCTTCAACTACGACGACAACTATTTCAACCACAAGTACCAGGGCATGCCGAAGGACGGCTACACCGTCATCGTCGAGAAGATGCTGGACGTGCCGGGCATCCAGGTGCACCTGAACACCAAGTTCGACCCGAACGCGAAAGGCGACTACGACCACGTGTTCTACAGCGGCCCGATCGACGCCTGGTTCGGCCACACCGAAGGCCGCCTGCCCTACCGCACGCTGGACTTCGAAGTCTTCCGCGATACCGGCGACTACCAGGGCAACGCCGTCATCAACGTCTGCGACAACTCGCAGCGCTATACCCGCGTCACCGAGCACAAGCACTTCGCACCGTGGGAAAAGCACGAAAAGACGATCTGCTACCTGGAATACAGCCGCCAAGCCGAGCCGGAAGACACCCCGTACTACCCGATCCGCCAGGCCCGCGAAAAGGCCCAGCTCGAAAAGTACGTCAACCTGGCCAAGCAGGAAACCAACGTCACCTTCATGGGCCGCCTGGGTACTTACCGCTACCTCGACATGGACGTCACCATCAACGAGGCGCTGGTTACCGCGGACAAGTTCCTGGAAGCCGCGCAAGCCAAAGGCGCCATGCCCGCGTTCGTGATCGATCCGCTGGCCTGATCGCCGAGCTTCAGTTAGGAAAGGCGCTCCGGCGCCTTTCCTGCGTTTACTGGTGCATACGGCATGATTCTGGTGAACATGCTCCGTGTCGAGAAAATGCAGCGTATGGCGACTGAGAATCCATCACAACCCGCACCAGCCCAATGAAACGACTCGTCGTCACGGTGGCATGCCTTGTGCTGCTCAGCTTAATCGGTATCGTCGTCGATGGCCTGCGCGATGACGTTCAGATGAGCGATGTCGGCGTGGTGCTTGGCTCGAAGGCCATGCCAGACGGCACTCCCTCGGATCGCCTGCGCGCTCGGCTGGACAAGGCCGCTGAACTTTACCGACAGGGCATGTTCAAGCACATCATCGTCAGTGGAGGCACTGGTATAGAGGGCGTCAATGAAGCCCAAGTCATGGCTGCGTACCTGGCTGATCGGCAGTCCATTCCGCGCGCAGCCATCTTCCTGGACGAGCATGGCAACACCACCGAGGCGACAGCCCTCAACACGGCCGCCATGATGAAGGCCAATGGCCTCAAGAGCGCGCTGGTCGTCACGCAGTTCTTCCACGTTTCCCGGAGCCGCTATGCGCTCCGCCGTGCCGGCATTGAAAAGGTCGGCTCGGTACACGCCACCTACTTCGAGGCCCGTGATCTTTACTCGTTGGCACGAGAGATTGTCGCGCTGCCGGCCTACTGGATCGGTGTCCGATGAGCCGGTCATGGCCCACGCGTCCAGCGATCGGCACCCTGCTGCCACGCAGGCACCTGCCGAACATCCGAAGCTGATAGCGGCACCCCGCTGAGGAACCGTTCGGGCTTCGCCTGCACGCGTGGACGGCATCAGCGCCGTGTCAGCGCAGGCGTCAGGGTTCAGCCGGCCACCCTACCCTTGTCCTGTCCTCCGTTCGCGCATGCGCTTGTCACGGCATGCGCTGCATTACCGTGACGCGAACGACAACAACCGATCACTACCCTAGGCAAAGATCTATCCGGACGCAAAAAAACCGCCGGTGCATGCGCACGGGCGGTTTTGGGCGGACAGGCCGGGCGGCCCGTTCAGTCCGGCTTAGCCGGCAGCTTGCGCCGGCGTATCGGTGACACGTGCAGCCTTCAGGTTTGCCGCGACCGGCAGCACCTCGACGGCGTCGTTGGCGCTGACTTCGACATTGGCGGCGTTCAGGCGCTCGGCCTTGTTCGACGGCTGGGTCGACTGGATGATCTCGTGCATCGCGTTGGCGGTCTTGTCCCACGAGGTGTTGGCCACGACCTTGCGCATGCGCTCGGCCAGGTCGGCTTTCTGGGCATCGTTCAGGGCCAGCATGCGATCGCAGGCGGCGATGAATTCCTGGGCGTCGTTCGCGATTTCGACCACGTGGCTGTACGGGACCTTGACGTCGGTGATCGGGGTAGAGACCGACGGCAGCTCGGCCGCCATGTATTCCAGCACCTTGGTCGGGCTGATGAACTTGGTCGACTCGTTCAGCGCGAACGGCAGCAGGCAGACATCCCAACCTGCCAGGAACTTCGGCAGCTCGTCATAGGTGCGCTGGCCCATGTAGTGGATGTTGGCGCCTTGCGGCAGGTTGGCCGGGTCGATCTTGACGACCGGGCCGACCAGCACGATCTGCCAGTCCGGACGGGCAGCGGCAACTTCCTTGATCAGGTCGGTGTCGAAGCGCTCGTCGATGACGCCGTAGAAACCGAGGCGCGGGTGGGCGACGTCGGCCTGGGCCGGGTGGCTGTTCGCCTTGTCCAGTGCCTGGCGGAAATGCTTGGCGTCGACGCTGCTCGAGAAGCAGTAGGCGTTGGCGTGGCGGGTACGCTTCGATTCGTACAGGCTCGGGCCGCCGGTGAAGCAGATGTCGGCGATGTTCAGCAGTGCGCTTTCGCGCTGCAGCAGTTGTTTCGGCGGATTCTTGAACGCAGCCAGTTCATCCATGCAGTCATAGATGACCAGCGCAGGATCGAAGCTCTGCAGCAGCGGCAGGGCCATCGGGGTGTAGAACCAGACCACCGGACGTTCGCCTTGCGGTACCAGGTCGGCCAGCAGGTTCTGCAGGGTCGGCAGCTGGTCGTCGTGGAAGCCCCATTGATGGATCGGGGTGTGCGGGCGGCACACGGTGATGTTCTTGGCGACTTCGGTTTTCTGCAGGAATGCCTGCCCTTCATGATGCACCGGTTCTTCGACAAACAGGATGTTGTAGTGTTCCGCCAGGCGCGTCATCAGGTGCTGGGGACGCTGGAAGACAAAATCCCAACGCAGGTGGCAAAACACGATCAGGGTCGGCATGTTCAATTTCCTTCTCGCCTTCGTGGCGTTTCTAGTTGATCTGGATTGCGACCGGCGGGTGGCGCGCGCTCTTGGGAAACGACGCTCTCATCGCAGCGGACATGCAATCCTAACATGCATTTTTCCCAATATTTTTCGTTTGTGCAGCGCAAAATTTCCATTTGGGAGTTGTTCGCTAGTTCGAGCCTTGCTCTCCCCTATGGAATGCCTCTATTTGCAGGGCTGATGTAGGTTACGTCCTACATATAGAAAGGGAAAAACGTACGACGACTCATCCTGTACGCCTTGCGTGCGCATCCATGCGCCGCCCCGTTTCCGGTGCCGGAGCGGCGCTGCGCATACGCCGGCCCGTGCGCTCAGGCAGTCAGGTAGGGCTCGGCGCCCTGGGGTTCGCCATCGTCATCGAAGCCGGTCGCCACCAGTATGCCGTCCAGGCCGACAGTAGCGAGGGCGTCGCACAGGTCTTCGAGCGCGATTTCGAGGTCGTCGGCCAGGTCGACCGGCTTGTCGATGGTCGCCAGCGGCGCGCCGCCGCCGAGCGCATACAGGTTGATGCGCAGCGCCGCATGGTCTCCGGCCTCGACCGGCGCCACCGCCGCCTTGACGCGCTCCGGCGCGAGGTCCTGGCCGTCGAGGCGCCAGTTGACTTCCGCCAGCGTGGCCAGCATCGCAAGCTCGGACATACCCTGCTCCATCGCCCCGTAGAACAGGTCCTGGTACAGGAAATTAAGGTCGAGTTCGGTCGGCTTGCTCGACAGGTTGCGCTGCAACAAAGGCGCGATGCTGCCGGCCCACATGCGGTAGCGCGCCAGCCGTCCCTCGAAGTAGGCGTCGGCCGCTTCTTCGTCCTTCGGCACGCGGTAGAACGGGTCGTCGGCGTGCTTGAGGGAAAAACCAAGCAGGAAGCGCAGTTCCATCGCCTCTTCATGGGCGTCCGCCAGGCCCGGCTGCCAGCCGCGCATGCTGGCTTCGATCGCCGGCGCGGCGACCAGCTTTTTCGATCGCATCGATTGCAGCGCCTCGCGTAGCATCTCCTGCAGGTCGCTGTAGCGCACCGCTTCGACCTCGTCGAGTTCGTACAGGTGGCGCACCAGCACCACCCGCGCATCGGCACTGGCCAGGCCGGCCTGGCGGAAGCTGTCGGTCAGTTCCTCGAAGGCGGTATCGTCCTGGAATACGTCGGCCTCCACCAGGCCACCGGTACTGGTGACGAACAGCGGGATCATGAAGGCGTCGATCTCAAGGTCCTCGTCGCCCTCGCGCGCATGCACGGTCGCGGCTTCCTCCTCGATCTTGTCGCGCAGCCAGCGGCAGGCGCCCGGATCGGTATAGCGCGCCAGTTCGACGGCGCCGTACAGCACCTCGTCGTGCTTGCGGCGCAGCGCGCGCCGCACCAGGGTCTGCACGTCCTGTTCGCGCGCGGCCAGCACGGCCGGCTCGAGGTCTTCGCGCTCGGCGATCTCGAGCGCGAGATCGACCAGGTTCTGCGCCAGCGCTTCGTGGTCGGGCTCCGCTGCCTGTTTGACGGGCTTGCGGGGTGCGGGGCGCTTGTTTTTGGGCATGGCGAAATCATAAAGAGTCATTGAGACGCCATGGTAACAGGATGAAAATCAGGCCGCCAAACGCAAGGACCGCTCGTCGCGCCGCCCCGGCGCTTGCCCGCCGCCCTGCTCGCCCAGCCGGAACACCGATACCAGCCCGGCCAGCTCCTGCGCCAGTTCCTGCAACTGCTGTGCGCTGGCGGCCGCCTGCTCGACCAGGGCGGCGTTCTGCTGGGTGGTGTCGTCCATGCCGATGATCGCCGCGTTGATCTGGTCGATGCCCTGGGTCTGCTCGGTGCCGGCGGCGGAGATCTCGCCGATGATGGCCGACACCTGGCGGATCTCGCTGACGATCCCCGCCATCGCCGTGCCGGCCTGGCCAACCAGGCGGCTGCCGTTGCCGACTTCGTCGACCGAGGCGTTGATCAGGACCTTGATCTCGCTGGCCGCGGTGGCAGAGCGCTGCGCCAGGCTGCGCACCTCGCCGGCCACGACCGCGAAGCCGCGACCCTGCTCGCCGGCGCGCGCCGCTTCGACGGCCGCGTTCAGCGCCAGGATATTGGTCTGGAAGGCGATGCCGTCGATCACGCCGATGATGTCGGCGATGCGCTTCGACGAGGCTTCGATCGCCTGCATGCTGCGCACCACCTCGGTCATCAGGTCGCCGCCTTCGCCAGCGGCTTCCGAGGCACGCCGGGCCAGTGTGTCGGCGCGCGCCGCGTGGTCGGCGTTCTGGCGTACGGTCCCGGTCAGCTCCTCCATCGCCGCGGCCGTCTGTTCCAGGGCGCTCGCCTGCGACTCCGTGCGCGCGGACAGGTCCAGGTTGCCCGAGGCGATCTGCCGCGACGCCTCGGCGATGGTGTGGGCATGGGTACGGATGCGCCTGACCGTGGCGGCCAGCTCGTCCTGCATACGGGCGATCGCGGCCAAAAGGCTGCCGCTGTGGGCGCCGTTCAGGACAACCTTCTGCGACAGGTCCTTGCCGGCGATACGGCGCGTGACGGCGGCGGCCTCGGCCGGATCAGCGCCCAGCACGCGGCCGATGTTGCGCACCACGTTCCAGCCGAGCAGCGCGATCAGCGCCAGGGCCAGGGCGAAGAACGCCGTGAAGCGCGTCGCCGACCCCAGGAACACGTCTTCGATGTCGTCCGTGAAGAAGCCGGTGCCGATCCACCAGCCCCACGGTTCGAACGCGATCACGCCGTTCAGCTTGCCTGCAAGCTCGCCGCTCTTCGGGTGCCGGGTTTCCGCGGTGACCAGGGCGATGCGGCCGGCCGCCAGTCCTTGCGCGTAGGCCTGGCCATCGGCGCGACCGTCCACGGTACGCCCCTGCGCGACTTTGCCGACGTTGGCCGGGTTCGGGTGCACCAGGTTCAGGCCGTTCGGCAGGCGCACCCAGTAGTAGCTCTTGCCTTCGTTGTTCAGCTGGGTCAGCGCGGCCTTGGCGGCCGCCTGGGCCTGGTCCCGCGTCATGCGGCCCTGCTGCTGCTCCTGGTAGTAGTAGGAGACCAGGTGCTCGCCCATCATCAGCATGTTGCGGATCTGGGCTTCACGGTCATTGATCAGGGCGCCGTGCAAGGTATGCAGGCTGAGCGCACCGAGCGTCGCCAGCGCGAGCACGGCTGCGCCGGCCAGGATGAACAGGCGGGTGGATACTTTCATGGGATTCTAGTCTCTTATGATTCTTGTAAACGTGGGCGTCGGCGACGCCGGTTGCGCCGGCGATCGCCGAAACAGGGGAAGGATGGAGGTGCGAGGCGGTTCGGCGACACCTCAGCGTGCGGGACGCCTGTCGAGGTGGGTGGTAAAGAACTCGGGGCGCAGTTTCCGGGTGACTTCCAGCACCGGCATCACGTGGCCGAGGTGGTCCAGCAGCGCGGCCCGGGCACGCGCCGGGTCCTGGGCCGCGATCGCGTCCACCACCGCCCGGTGCTCCTCGAGCACGCCGGCCATCCTGCCTTCGAGCGGCAGGGTCAGCTGGCGGTAGCGGTCCATCTGCGTCTTGGCCTGCTGGATGATCGGCCACACGCCGGGATAGCCCGACAGCTCCGCCAGCAGCGCATGGAAGCCCTCGTCGGTGCGGTGGAAGCCATGCAGGTCGTTGGCGGCGATCGCCACTTCCTGCTCGGCCAGGGTCGCACGCAGGCGCGCCACGCCCTCGGCGCCGGCGCGCAGCGCCGCCTTCTCGATGATCGCGGTTTCCAGCGCATGGCGCACCAGGTTGGCTTCTTCGAGCGCATCCAGCGGGATGCGGGCGACGAAGGTGCCGGAGCGCGGGATGACTTCGATCAGGCCTTCGTCGGCGAGGCGCTGCACGGCTTCGTGCACCGGCGTGCGGCTGGTGCCGAACTCCTCGGCGATGTCGCGTTCGACGACGCGTTCGCCCGGCAGCATGGTCATCCCGACGATGCGCTGGCGCAGGCACAGGTAGACCCGGCGCGCGGCCGTGAGACAGGGGTCGGCAAGGGGTTGCGGTGGTGTCGGCGTATTCATGGCTCTAGTCTAGCGAAAACTCGGGCATTCTAGCGTCACAGCGGCGCCGGCATGGCATCGAGCGGGATAATCGCCCCGCGCACGCGGATCACGGCGCCGGCCAGGAGGTGGCCGGCCCGGGCCGCTTCCCGCGGGTCCTTGCCCGACAGGCGCGCCGCCATGTAGGCCGCGCCGAAGGAATCGCCGGCCGCGGTGGTGTCGACCACGTCCCGCACCGCCTCCGGCGCGACCTCGTGCAGGCTGTCCTCGGCCCACACCGCGCAGGGGGCGGCGCCGCACTTGACCACGACTTCCGCGACGCCGTAGCCGCGGGTACGCTCGATCACCTGCTGCACGCTTTCCTGGCCGTACAGGGCGATCTCGTCGTCCAGGGTCAGCAGCGCGATGTCGGTGTTGGCCAGCACGCGGCGGTAGACCTCGCGTGCGGTCTCCGCGCTTTCCCACAGGCGCGGCCGGTAATTGTTGTCGAACACCACGCGGCCGCCGCGTGCGCGGCACTGCGCCAGCGCCGCCATCAGCAGTTCGCGGTCGGCCGGCGCCAGGATCGCCAGGCTGATGCCCGACAGGTAGACCAGCGGCGAGGCCGCCAGCTGCACCAGCACCTTGCCGGCCTCCGGCGCTTCCAGCCAGTGGCGCGCCGCCGAATCCTTGCGCCAGTAGTGGAAGCGGCGTTCGCCGTCGGGGTCGGTCTCGATCATGTAGATGCCCGGCAGGCGGTCGGGCAGGCGCTGCACGCAGGACGTGTCGATGCCCTCGCGCTCCCAGCTGGCCAGCATCTCGGCCGACATGCCGTCCACGCCCAGCCCGGTGACGTAGGCGACGCGCACCCTGGCCGGATCGAGCAGGCGCGCCATGTAGACGGCGGCGTTCAGGGTATCGCCGCCGAAGCGGTAATCCATGGTCGCGGCATGGCCGGCGCTGCCGGAGGTGCTGGCGGCGCTGCGTTGCAGCTCGATCATGCATTCGCCGATGGCGTAAACGGTGTGGGCTTGCATGGTGCTCCTCTGATCTTATTCTGTGTCGTGAGAGTGAAGTAAAACGCCCCGCCCGCCGTGGGGCAAGCGGGGCGCCGGCGGCACCCGGCGGCGCCCGGGCACCGATGTTACCGCTTATTTACGCGATGCCCAGGTGGAACCGAAGAAGTTCGATGCGCCGATCGACGGGAAGTCGACGTAGGCCTTCGAGCAATCCACGACCTTGGACGGGTCGACCGCCTTGGTCGGCACGCCGTTGATCACGTTGCGGTTCTCGGCATTGGCGATCAGCGGCAGGTTGACGCCCTTGATCGTCAGGTTGGCATCCGAGGTGGTCAGCGTGATCTCGTCCGGCGCGTCGGCCACGACGTTGGTCATGGTCATGCCGAGCGGGTACTGCGGGTTGTTGTAGCCGCCGGTATTCGCCTGGAAGCCCTGCAGCTTGACCGCGCTCTTGCCCTGGATGCGCACGTTTTCCATGGTGATGTCATGGAAGTTCGGGAACAGCGGGCCGGCCGCCGGCAGTGCCTTGGTCGAGTAGTACGGGGTGAACAGCAGCGCGTTCAGGCCATCCTTGATGCAGATGTTCTTGTAGCGAACATTGCTGACTTCACCGCCGCGGGCGTAGTCCGACTTGATGCGCAGGCCCTCTTCCGAATCCCAGAACGAATTGTCGTAGATGTCCAGGTTCTTGACGCCGGCGTTGGTCTCCGAGCCGACCGAGATGCCGTGGCCGTAGTAGATGTGGTTGTGGGCCACGATCATGCCCGCCTTGCGGTCGGCACGGACGTCGCGCGCGCCGTCGATGCCCGGCAGGCCGGAACCGCTGGGGCTCGGGTTCTGGCTGCCCTTGAACGCCATGTCGTCGTCGCCGGTCGACACGTAGTTATAGGCGAACACGAAGTTCTTCAGGTAGCCGTCGAAGGACATCTTGGCCGCCGACTTGGTGGTGGCGCCGGTGGTCAGGGCCACCGAGGTCGCTTTCGAGGCCGAACCCGGGTCGAAGGCGTCGGTGTTCTTGACGTTGTCTTCGGTGAAGGTGTCGCCGTTGTACAGCGGGTTGCCATTGCCGGCCGGGTTGGC
>JAKOOD010000387.1 GCA_022701635.1 Burkholderiaceae bacterium
TGGCCGACGGCCGCCTGCAGCCCTTCGACGGCGACCTGGACGACTACAAGGACTGGCTGTTCAAGACCAAGCTGAAGGCCGTCGAAGCCGGCAAGACCGCAGCCGCGCTGCCGGCCAAGGAAGCCAAAGCGGCGGCCACGGCGCCGGTGCCCTCGGCGCCCGCCGCACCGTCAGCCGCATCGGCGGCGGCAGTCGCGCCGGCCGACCGCAAGGAACAGAAGCGCCAGGATGCCGAGGAGCGCCAGCGCGTGGCCGGCCTGAAGAAACCGCTCGAGAACCGCATCAAGCGCATCGAGGAGCAGATGGCCAAGCTGAACGCGAAAAAGGCGGATGTCGATGCGCGCCTGCTGGAGCCGGGCATCTACGAGGCCGACAAGAAGGACGAGCTGAAGAACCTGGTGGCGGACCAGGCTTTCCTGACGCGCGACCTGGGAAACCTGGAGAATGAATGGCTGGAGGTGCAGGAGCAGTTGGAGGGGTTGACTGCTTGAGCTGGCAAACCGGTTATAGGCAAACCGGGCCGCTTGAATGAACGTTAGCCCGTAGACGTCGCCCCCGCGCAGGCGGGGGTCCAAGTTCTGCTTGCGGCATCGGCATGCGTACAACTTGGGCCCCCGCCTTCGCGGGGGCGACGTTCATGCGGCGCGGGTCACGTGCGTGGGCGTGGGTGAGGGGCATGAGGGTTGCGTGCCTGCATGGCTGTGTGCCTAGCGCCTGCGGTATCAAGCCACCTGCCGCGCCCCGTCCTTCCTTACCGACATCAAGCGGTCGATATCGACCAGGATCAGGCGCCGTTCCCCCTTCTGCGCAATCCCGATCAGGTAATCGGCATCGATGCACTCGGTGCCCGGCACCGGCGCGATCTGGTCCGGGTGCAGGGTCACGACGCCGGTCACGCCATCCACAACCATCCCCATCACGCAGCTGGTGAGGCGCAGGATGATCACATCCAGCATCGGATCGGGCGCGCGCGACGTGCTGCCGAAGGCGGCGCGCATGTCGACCAGCGGCATGATCACGCCACGCGACACCGCCACGCCGCCAATGATCTCGCCGCTGGAAGCGAAGCGCTCGAGCGCCTTGAGTACACGCAGTTCCTGCACCTTGGCGAAGTCGATTCCGTACTCCAGACCGCCGAGCGTGAAGCTCAGGTACTGCGTCGCGCGCGTGCCGCCTTCGATTGCATTGCTGGTCATGTCGTGCATGGCGATCTCTCTCCTATGGATTCCCCATGCTAAGATAGATGCCTTAAGGAAATTTTGAGCGCAGTCAATTTTCCTAAATAAATTCCTACCCGTGCGCATGCATTCCTACCCTTGCATTCAGGCGGCGTCGGCTTACAATAAATATATTTAACACGTAAGGGACGCCGACAATGTTTCGGTGGCTGAAAAGGCTCTTTTCCCACTCTGCCGGACCACATGTGCCGCCGGCGCGCTTACCCATTCCAGCGCCTCCCGGCGTTCCCCTCGGCATTCCCGAACACGACCCACCGGATGCCCCGCTGGCCGGCGTCGCCCCGCGCGATGCCCAGCCGCCGGTCTCCTTCGAGCAGCTCGACTATATCAACGGCGCCTGGAACAGCTGGCTGTTCGACCGCCACGACCAGCACGGCCTCGACATGAACGATACCGAGGCGCGCGTGCTGGAATCCCTGGACACCATCCTGTCTTCGCAGCAGTCGGGGGCGGCACTGGTGCGGCGCATGCCCGGGCTGGTGCCGCAGCTGCTGCAAAGCCTGCGCAGCGACAGCTTCTCAGGCGCCGCGCTGTCGCGCACCATCTCGTCGGACGTGGTGCTGGTAGCGGCCGTGATCCGGCTCGCCAACAGCAGCCACCAGGGCGCGGCCAATGCGATCACCAGCGTCGAGCACGCGGTGATCCTGATCGGCCAGGAGGGCCTGCGCCAGCTGATCACGACGGTGGCCTTCCGCCCCATCATCGACGTGAACTCCGGTTTCTATACGCGCCGGCTGGCGCCGCGCCTGTGGGAGCATGCGGAGCGCTGCGCGATCAGCGCACGTCCGCTGGCGGCGGAGATGGGTATCGAGCCTTTCGACGCTTTCCTGGCCGGTCTGCTGCACAACGTCGGCCTGATCGTCTCGCTGCGCCTGATGGACCAGATGGCGCGCGGCGAACGCCGGCTGGGCTCCGACCTCTTCCTGGCCCAGCTGGGACGCGACACCCGCCGCCTGGCCTGCAGCATCGCGCGCGAATGGCATTTCCCCGAGACCGTGGTGCAGGCGCTGTCGGAACAGGGCGAGATGCGCAGAGCTGCCCCGATGTCGCCGCTCGGGCGCCTGCTCAAGCTCACCGACTACCTCGGCAAGGTGCGGCTGCTGGTGGAAAACGAGTTGCTGGACGAATCGAATCCGGAACTGTTCTCCGGATTGCCGCCGAATGCCGCGCAGTGTTATTCGGCACTGGCGGCGAGCCGCGAACAGGCCGCCCCGGCCTGAGAGCCGCTGGCCGCCAATTTTCTTTTGCCGCGAGCCGCGAACAGGCCGCCCCGGCTTGAGAGTCAGCCCGTCATTCCCGCGAAAGCGGGAATCCATACTGACCAATAGAATTCGAGATGTCGCAAGCACCGCGATACCCAAAAATCCGGACTTTGGAAACTCAGCATGGGTTCCCGCTTTCGCGGGAACGACGGCACTACGGAACGACCGCTGTTATTTGACCGAACTATCCGTCACCGCCAACTGCCGGTTCTGCGCATCCAGCCAAGCCTTCAGCGGCGCAAAGTAATCCAGCATCGCGGTCGCATCCATGCGCTCTTCCCCGGTCACCGCCTTCAAGGCTTCCGGCCACGGCTTGCTGGTGCCCATTGCCAGCATCTGCTGGAACCTGGCGCCGGCCTGCTTGTTGCCGTAGATCGAGCAGCGGTACAGCGGACCGGTGTCGCCGGCTTCGCGGCACAGCGCGCGGTGGAACTGGAACTGCAGCACGTGGGCCAGGAAATAACGTGCGTACGGCGTGTCGCTGGCGACGTGGAACTTGGCGCCGGCGTCGAAGCCGCGCTCGCCGTCGATCGGCGCCGGACGCGCCACGCCCTGGTACTGCTCGGTCAGCGCCCACCAGGCCTTGTCGTAGTCGGCCGGCTGGACTTGGCCGCCATAGACCTGCCAGCGCCATTTGTCGACCTTGTAGGCAAACGGCATGAAGGCGACCTTCTGCAGCGCCGTGTACAGCAGCGGGCCGATGTCCTGCGCAGGATCCGGTTCGCTCTTCATCAGGCCCACGCGCTTCAGGTAGGCCGGCGTGATCGACAGCGCGACGGTATCGCCGATCGCTTCGTGGAAGCCGTCGTTGGCGCCGTTCCTGAACAGCGGCGGCTGGACGTTGTAGGCGAGGTCGTAGTACAGGTGGCCGAGCTCGTGGTGGATGACGCGGAAGTCCTCGGCGGTCGGCGTGATGCACATCTTGACGCGCACGTCGTCCTTGCCGTCCAGGTCCCAGGCCGAAGCGTGGCAGACGACGTCGCGGTCGCGCGGCTTGGTCAGCAGCGAACGCTCCCAGAAGGTGGCGGGCAGCGCGCGCATGCCGAGCGACGTGTAGAAACCTTCGGCATAGCGCGTCATGTCGACTGCGCCGGTCTTGCGCTCTTCCAGCAGCGCGGTCAGGTCCTCGCTCTTTTCCAGGCCGGCGGGTTTCAGCAGCGGATACAGGTTATCCCAGCTCTGGGCCCACATATTGCCCAGCAGGTGCGCCGGGATCGGACCATCCGCCGGCACCGCCGCGGCCCCGTAGGCCTGGCGCAGCTTGTAGCGGGTGTAGGTGTGCAGCGAATCGTACAGCGGCTTGACCTGCTGCCACAGGCGCTCCATCTCGGCGGA
>JAKOOD010000400.1 GCA_022701635.1 Burkholderiaceae bacterium
GGTGGCGGCGTAGAATTGCGCCGCTTCCAGTGCGGTGCCGTCGAACCACAGACAAGCCGTGTTCTTGCTGACCATGTGCGTTCTCCGCTGAGGGGTGAAACGACAGCTTAGACCACGCCGGGATGCACTTCAATCGGCGGATGGCGCGGTGACAGGGTCGGTGCCTGCCTCATCCTCGACGGCCGATCGGGCGTTGCCGCGATCAGCGCTTGCGGCGGCGCAGGCGATCGCGTAGCGCCTGTTTCTGCGCCTGGGTCAGGGCCATGGCACCGACCATCGCACGCAGCTCGTTCTGCCGGTATGTCCCGAGCTCGCTGTTGATCAGCTCAGTAGCATGCCTACGCTGTGGACCACCCGCTCGAGCAGGGCTTCGTCGTAGGGCAGCCATGGCACGGCACGCAGAGCACTGGCCCGCCCCGCCCCGTCGGGCAGGGCCAGTTCGACCGGCGTTCCGTCGCGCACCACCCGCCCGGTACGCATGCTGACGCGCGCGCCGCCGGCGCATACGTGGAATCCATCCAGCATGACAGTGCCGGCGGCAATCTGCGCTTGCAGTACCTGCGCGACCGCGTGGCGGCGCATTGCGTCGATGCCTTGCTGATTGGCCAGCAGTTGCAAGCGCTGGCCGCGTGCGCGTGTTTCGCCGCCCTTTTCCGTCTCCAGCGCCACGGCCGCGGCGCTGACCAACAGGTCGACCGCGCGGCAGGCTTCGGACAGCACCCTCGGTGGCACCTCTTGCATCGGCAGCGGCTCGGCGCCACGGAAAAACGCGAGGGCGCCGCTGTGTACCACACCGTCGAGGCCCGGATACACCTGGGCCGACAGGCCGAAGCACGCGCGCAGCTCGCCGAACGCGCGCACCAGCCCCTCGAATTCCAGGGCCCAGCCCTCGCTGCGCGCCACGCCGACCAGGCGCAGCGTCGCCAAGGCATAGCCGGCAAAGATTTCGGCATCAGCCGGCTGGTATAGCTCGCGGAAAGCCTGGCGCAAGGGCTGCTTGATGCGCTCCTGCCCAATGCGGGCACGCCAGGCCACACGTTCCGCTTCCCGTGCCTCCACCG
Organism: Burkholderiaceae bacterium; assembly: GCA_022701635.1. GTDB lineage: Bacteria > Pseudomonadota > Gammaproteobacteria > Burkholderiales > Burkholderiaceae_D > Telluria > Telluria phyllosphaerae. The sequence continues at coordinate 1,062 of JAKOOD010000400.1, forward strand.
GGTGCCACAGCGACACCACGGCATCCTCCGCAAACGCGAGCGGATGGCCCACGGCGTCCACCGGACGGTCGTCGCTGTCCAGCATGAACGCCATCCCGGCCTGCCATATCAGCGTGCGTGCAAAAGAGGCTGCGCTTTCATCGCCGAGCAGGAGGCTGCGCCACTGCCCATACGGCAGCGCGAACGGCCGGGCGAAGCCGGCGTCGAAAAATTGTGCAAGCAAGGCGCGCAACTGCTTCGGCGGCAGGCCCGCATCCAGCACGCGCAATGCGGTTTCCGGCCGCTGGGCCAGTCCGCGCTCGGCCGGTTTCAGGTGGCGCGCCAGCTTTTTCTGCAGACCGGCGTGGCGCACCACACCCAGCGCGTGGCGCAGGGCCATGACCGACTCCGGCGTCGGCGCGCCCTCGACGGCGTGGCCCAGCGCAATCGTCAACGCCTGCGACGGCGCTGTTCGTGCCGCGGTCGGGGCCACACAGGCAGCCGACAGCAGCCGCTCCATCAGCGCCGGGTACCACGGGGCATCGCGGTGCGCTGCAACGCGCGCCGCCAGGCCCAGCACCGAGGCCTCGTCCGGGCCGAAGGCACTGTCCGCCTCGTAGGGAAGCTCGCCGGCGTGGATGCGGTCGAGCCGCCGCGCTGCGGCTTCCAGCTCGGCTTGTGCAAACGCGACATAAACCGGATCGTCGGCCAGCATGGCGGCCGGGTCGGGCAGCGACTGCGCCTGCGCGCTGCGCGAATCGTAGTACGGGTTGGCGCCCAGCGCCAGCAGGGCTGCCCCCCTGGCCCCCTGTAGCGCGGCAAACTCGCGCGCAGGCAGCGCATCGCGCAGGTGCCGGACCACCGAGGCGTTCAGGCGCGCCTGCAAACCTGCGGTACCAAATGCGCGCATCACCGCCAGCAATGCCAGGCGCTCACGTGGCCACGCTTCGTCGGGCGGCAACAGTGGCGCCAACGCGGTCTCGAGCGCGGGCAACAGTGCTGGCGCCGGCGGCGCCACCATGTAACCGGCCTGCTCCAGCAGCCACCGGGTCCCAGCCCCTACCGGCGGCACCGCCTGCAAGGTGGCCAGCAGCAGCGTGCCGTCAAGCCGCGGCGGCAGTCCGCGTTGTGCCGCCTGGCGCAATACCACGGCGGACTGCGCCCGCAGTGGCGCGGCGACACCCGCACCCTGCTGGGCCGCCTGGAGCAGCGGCCACAGCGTGCCCAGCTCGGCCGAGGTCAAATCGCCGATGTCGATCGGCGGCCCGATGAACAGCGCATGGTCGGGCGTGGTGCTGAGGCGAGCGTGCAGGTCGGCGAAACTGGTCATCAATCGTCACAGGTCGGTTCGGGCGATCCGCACATTGTGCCCGATTATGGCCCTGCCGAGTCTCTCGATTTGTCACCCTCAGCGCGTCCGCTACCCTCCGCATCCGCCACCGGCACGCCGAAGTCGGGCATCCCATC
>JAKOOD010000409.1 GCA_022701635.1 Burkholderiaceae bacterium
GCCCGCCTTTGCTTGGCCGGGCAGATGAGACGTTGCGCTGTTACAGCACGATCTTGACCATCGGGTGGCCGGACAGGGCGGTGTACAGGGCATCGAGCTGCTCGCGGCTGGTGGCGCGCACGGTCACGGTCAGGCTGGTGTAGTTGCCCTTGCCCGACGGACGGACTTCCATCTTGCCTTTGTGGAACTCCGGATCGTGGACGAGGATCACTTCGTGGATGGTGTCGGCAAAGGCGTCATGCGTGGCGCCCATCACCTTGATCGGGAAATCGCTGGGGTAGTCGATGAGGGATTCTTTGGGGTCCATGGCCGCTCCAATAAAAGGTGCATTGTAGCCAAAGTCTGCTCGAGACGTTGACGAGACGCTGAAGCACGATACATCAATCGTTGCGTTTATTTCGTTTATTTCGTAGAATTCGATTAAAATGGTGTGCGTAGTATGGCTGCTCGGCAGCGGTGGTGAAGTCCACCGCTGCCGAGCAGCCAGGGACCCGCGACATGAGTCCCTAAGAAAATAATAGGAGAAGCCATGTCGGACGTAATCGATCGCCTGGACAGCAGGGAAGATGTAGAGCTTGCAAAAGCCGCCCAACGTTGCATCGTCAGCGCGTTGGATCACTCGCACGCAGTCAACATTGCCATCCTCGAAGATGGAGTAGAACGGCTGGAGGACTCGCCCATCCTGAAACTGCCACCCAAGGTGCTGCGTTTGTTTGCGGATATGTTGGGTTCGCTGGCACAAGGGCACGCGGTCGCTATCATGCCAAAGGAGATGTACGTTTCTACGCAGGAAGCGGCAATGTTCCTGAACGTGTCGCGTCCGCATTTGGTCAAAATGCTCGACGAAGGGAAACTTCCCTATCATAAGGTCGGGACCCATCGCAGAATCAAGTTTGAAGACGTGGTCGCTTACAAGGAAGAGCGACGTAAGATGTCGCAGACTGCGCTTCAAGAACTGGTCGACCAGGCCCAAGAACTGGACATGGGATATTAATAAATGGCTGGCTATTACAGATACACCGCAGTGTTGGATGCGTGTGTTCTGTATCCAGCGCCGCTACGTGACCTGCTGATCAGCTTGGTTGCTGACGGGCTGTACGGCGCGCGCTGGACGGCCGAGATACAGGACGAGTGGATACGTAACCTCCACGCAAAATGTCCTGAATTAGATAAGCAAAAGCTGCTACACACCGCTTCGCTCATGGCCAATGCCATTGAAGATGCTCTGATTGAAAACCATCAATATCTGATTCCAACACTGGACTTGCCTGATGCGGACGACAGGCACGTGCTGGCGGCAGCCATCGTTGGTCATGCCGACGCGATCGTCACGTTCAATCTCAAGGACTTTCCGGAGGCGAAGGTCTCTCAGCATGAGATCGAGATCCTGCACCCGGATGACTTCCTTATCGCCCAATACGATCTCGCTCCGATTCGCGTATTGAGCGTACTGAAGGCTATGAGGACAAAGTTAAGGAAGCCGCCCAAGTCGGCTGAGGAATACATCGCCACCCTCGAGCAGCAAGGCCTTCCTCAAACCTGCCAGATCCTGCGCAACGCCATCGACCTGATCTGATCAACGCTCGCGCTGCTCGCGCGCACGCGGCTCCGGACGCGCATGCTGGACGCCCTCGGCGCGCGCCGGAGCCGGAGCCGGGGCAGGGCGCGCGGCGGCCACCGGCGGCGGTGCCGGCATCGCCGCACGCGGCTGTGGCGCAATTGCCGCCGGGGCCGGGGCGGGCGCCGGCGTCGGCGCAGGGGCGGGTGCGGCGATACGCTGCTGGGCCGGCCGTTCCCAGTCGCCGCGGCGGCCGCGGTCCGGGCGCTGCTCGAAGCGTGGCTCGGAACGCGCTTCCTGGATCGGTTGCGGAGCGGCCTGCAGGGCGGCGGCCGGCGCCTGGGCAGGCTGGGCCGGCTGGGCCGGCATCGCCGGCCGGTTGCGGCGCATCTCTTCCAGCTGTTCGCGCCGGTCCGAACGCTGCCAGCCCTGGCTGCGCCACTCGGCACGGGGATCGGCACGCGGGTCGCTGCGTTGATCGGCACGCCCGTCGATCTGGCCCGCCTGCAGCACGCCCTGCGGCGGCACGGTCGTGATCGGCGCCTGTGCCGGCTGCCGCGGCGGCGGACTGACGATGGTACCCGCCTGCGGCGACTGGCGTGGCGGCGGGCTGACGATCGACAGGCCCTGGGCCGACTGCGTCTGGCGCTGCGTCTGCGACATCAGCGCCCCCAGTCCGCTGCCCTGGCGCACGAAGCCGTCGCGCTCGACGCGACCGGTATCGATGCGGTTGGCGTCGGCACGCTCATCGCCACGGCGCCCCTCGAAGCGCTCACCACGCTCACCACGATCGCCGCGGTCACCGAAGCGGCGATCGCCGCGGTCACCGAAGCGGCGATCGCCGCCACGCTCGCCGTCGCGGCGCTCCCAGCCCGGGCGTTCGCCGCGCTGCGGCCTGTTCGGCGGCACCGGCGGCGCGCTGGCCAGCGGCACGCCAGCGCCCACGTTGGTGTTGAGCACCGGCGGCGCGGTGGCGATCGGCGCGCGCGCCACATTGATCCGGCCCGGCTGGCGGAAGCGGTCCTGCGGCACCACCGTCAAGCCCTGCGGCCGGAAATCGCGGCCGCGGTCGCGGTCATGATCGCGGCCGCCGCGCGGATCGTTGCGCACGTGCCCGTTGAGCCAGCGCAGGTGGTTGTCCGAGGTGCGGTAACCCGGCACGTAGCGGTCGTGCCACGACAGCGGATACCAGCCGTAGCCCGGCGCGCGGGTGCGGTCGCGGAAGGTGATATCCCAGCCGGCGCCGCCGACCCAGCCGACCAGCGCCGGCGCCCACACCGGGCGGCCCTCGCGCCGGCCCGGTGCCCAGGCCCAGCGGTCGCGCACCTGGATCCAGCGGCCGTAGTGGAAGGGCGCGTAGCCCCAGGGCGCGTTGTCGACCCAGGTCCAGCCCCACGGATCGAGCCAGGTCCAGCTGCCGTCGCGGTAGGGCACCCAGGTGGTGGCGACGGTGGGCAGCCAGATCGGGCCGTATTCGGCGTCGGTGCTCCAGTTGCCGTAGCGGTCGAGGTCTTCGTAGCCGGTCATTTCGGTGCCGACATAGCGCGCCGAGACCGAGGTTTCCTCGATGCGGTCGCGGCCGGCCGCCCAGTCGTCGAAGGCGTCGCGCCGGGCGGCGAGGGTGCGCACGTCGTCGTCGCTGACATCGGCGCCCTTGCCGGCGCGCACCGTCAGCTGCGAGCCGCCGCCGTCGACCAGCGCCACGCCGTCGAACACGTTCACGCTGCTGGTGTCGCGCGCGCGCTCGGCATCGATGCGCAGGCTGCCGGGCTGCTGCAGCTGGACGCGCGCCTGCGCCGTGGCCAGTTCGAAGCCGGGCAGCAGATCCGGGTTGCGCACGCGGATGTTGGCGCTGCCGTAGTGCAGGCGCAGGCGCAGGGTGGCGTCGTCCAGCTGCAGGATCTCGAGCGAGGAATCGCCGTCCAGGCGGATCGAGGTCGAGCCGATGCGCAGCTCGGTGCGGGCACCCGGCTCGGTACTGATCATGTTGCCCGAGGTGACCGGCCAGTTGACCTGCGCCGCCATCATTTCGGCACCGACGTCGTCGGCGATGCTGACCTGGCCCTGGGTCAGCGCCACCCGGCCGACCTGGCCCGGCACGTCGCCCGGGTCGGCGGCCAGCGCCAGCGAGGTCAGGCCGGCCAGGGCCAGCAGGGTCAGGGAAGGTAGGACTCGGTTGCGCATGGTCTCTCCAGGCTCGGGCTTGCTATTTGTATGGACGCAGCGCGTCTACCTGATTACAACGCACGCGCGTTCGAAAGGACAACCTGCGTTACAAACGGTTGCGAAAACCGTCGCAACGGCACCATGAGGCGCACGGTGCGGCGCGCGCAAGATGCCTCAGGCGGCGTGGCGCTTGACGAAGAACAGCAGGGCGCCGACCACGATCAGCACGCCGCCGAAGAAACGGTTCTGGGCCTTGACCGCGCGCTCGTCGCGGAAAAAGCGCTGCATCGACGAGGCCAGGAAGGCGTAGCCGTGCATCACGGTGGCGTCGATGGTGACCATGGTCACGGCCAGGATCGCCAGTTGCGGCAGCACCGGGGCCGTCGGCGCAATAAAACTCGGCAGCACCGCGACCATGAAGATGATCCCTTTCGGGTTGGTGGCGTTGGTCAGGAAACCGGTCAGCACGCGCCGGCCGAAGCTCGGGTGGGCGGCCATGCCGGCGGTCGACACGTTGGTGGCGTGCGCCTTGGCGCGCCACTGGCCGATGCCGAGCCAGATCAGGTACAGGGCGCCGATGGTCTTGACCACGGTGAAGGCCACTTCGGACGCCAGCAGCAGCGAGCCGACGCCGGCACCGGCGATGACCAGCACCAGGATCAGGCCGAGCTGCAGTCCCAGCACGGTGGCGCTGGCCTTGCGGACGCCGTAGGCGAGGCCGTGCGACATCGACAGCACCGCGCCCGAACCGGGAGAAATGGCGATCAGGGTGCCGGCGATGACGAAAGCGATCCAGGTGGCGAAGCTCATGCTGGGAAAGGAATCTGGGAATGAGGAATGAAAAAGAGGCGCAACGCCCGGTCATCCGTGCGCTGCGGCCTCTCTGGTACGGCAATTACTTCTTTTTCTTCGGGTTGACGGCGGCCTTCAGGGTGGCGCCGGCTGCGAAACGCGGGGTCTTCGACGCAGCGATCTTCATCGCTTCGCCGGTGGCCGGGTTGCGGCCCTGGCGGGCAGCGCGCTTGGTGACCGAAAACGTGCCGAAGCCGGTGATCCCGACCGTGTCGCCTTTTTTCAGGCGCTCGGTGATGATCTCGATGACGGTGTTCACTGCGTCGTTGGCAGCGGCACCGGACATCTCGGTACGCTTCGCAAATTCAGCGATCAGTTCGCCTTTCTTCATAAATCCTCCGGGGGTAAAAGAGCCGGAAGATTAGCATAATTAATTGCTATATGTAATGTTCTACCGGGCTACGGGTCGGCCGTAAGCCCTTTACTGACGCGGTTTCTGCCGTGTCGACCTTTCAGGCGGCGCCTGCAGCCCCTTCGAGACGCCCGCGCAGGGCGGCATTGATCAGCGTCTGGTAGCCGGTCCCGGTGCGCTCGGCGCGCGAGCGGAACTCGTCCAGCACCTCGTCATCCAGGTAGATGGTGATGCGGGTCTTGCGCTTCGGCGGACGGGTACGGCGGCGGGGTGCGGTCGGCAGGTCGACATTGCTGTTCATTGCATCTCCTTTGGTCGGTAAAGGCTGCTGCACCGCAGCCGATGGTCCAACTATACGTATTCGCTACCCATGGCGGCATGGAAAGCGACGAGTTGCAGATTTGCGGGGTTGAAACGCAAATAATGCGCCTCGGGCGCGTGCCGGCAGGCCCCCTGAAGCGTGTGCAAGGCGGCGATGCATGTCGGTTAAGATGTGGCCATATTGACATTTGGAGGTAGGCCAATGGCTGCAGGAAGTTTACTAGCGTTGATCGACGACATCGCCAGCGTGCTCGACGACGTCGCCCTGATGAGCAAGGTGGCGGCCAAGAAAACCGCCGGCGTGCTGGGCGACGACCTGGCCCTGAATGCCCAGCAGGTCACCGGCGTGAATGCCGACCGCGAACTGCCGGTGGTGTGGTCGGTGGCGCTCGGTTCGCTGCGCAATAAGGCGATCCTGGTACCGGCCGCACTGGCGATCTCGGCCTTCCTGCCGCAGGCGATCACGCCGCTGCTGATGCTGGGCGGCGCCTATCTATGCTTCGAGGGTTTCGAGAAGGTGGCCCACAAATACATGCACAGCGCGGCCGAGGATGCGGCGCACGAGCAGGAACTGGTGACGGCGCTGGCGGCCGGCGCCGACATGCGCGCGGTCGAGCAGGACAAGATCAAGGGCGCGGTGCGCACCGATTTCATCCTGTCGGCGGAAATCATCGTGATCGCGCTGGGCGTCGTCAACGAAAGCGGCACCAGCTTCGGCGCCCAGGTCGCGGCGCTGGTCGCGGTTGCCCTCGCGATGACGGTCGGCGTGTACGGCCTGGTGGCGGCGATCGTCAAGATCGACGACGTCGGCCTGTGGTTGAGCAAGAAGCCCGGTGCCGCCGCGCGCGGCGTCGGCAACCTGCTGCTGGCGGCGGCGCCGCGCCTCATGAAGGCGCTGTCGGTGATCGGCACCGTCGCCATGTTCATGGTGGGCGGCGGCATCATCGGCCACGCGGTCGAACCGCTGCACCACCTGGCCGAGAGCGCGGCCCACGCGGTGTCGGGCGTGCCGGCGGTCGGCGGCCTGCTGGCGGCGGTCACCCCGACCCTGATCGATGCCGTGGCCGGGGTCGTCGTCGGCGCCGTCGTGCTGCTGGTGGTGACGCTGGTGCAGCGCCTGCGCGGCAAGCGCTAGATTTACGCGGCGCATCCTGCGCTGCCAGCCGGAACTCTCTCCCCGCCGCCAGGGTCCAAGCAAGCTTGATGGCGACGAGGAGCAATGACATGCACGAGACCCGCCTGCGCCTGCAACTGGTCCTCGGTGCGGCGCGGATGTCGATCTGGGACGCCACGGTGGTCGGCGGCGACATCAACGACGGCGTCGTCACCTGGTCGCCCGACGGCGCCACGCTGGTCGGCCTGGCACCGGTCCAGCAGGACCAGGCCTTTCCCGACTTCCTGGCCCTGGTCCATCCGGAAGACCGCGCCTTCCTGGTCGAGCGCATGCAGCAGCGCGTCGACAAGTGCGCGCCCTACCAGCTCGAATACCGCGTGATCCTGCCCGACGGCAGCGTGCGCTGGATCGGTTGCCGCGGCATGCCGGTGTGCGAGGACGGCTTTCCGGTGCGCACGCTGGGCCTGGTCTGGGACGATTCCAGCCGCAAGCATCAGGAAACCCGGCTGTTCGAGCAGAAGGAACTGGCCGAGGTCACCCTGGGTTCGATCGGCGACGGCGTGATCGCCACCGATTCGCGTGGGCGCATCCGCTTCATGAACCGGGTGGCGGAGGAACTCACCAGCTGGAACGCCGAGCAGGCCGACGGTATCGACATCGACCACGTCATACGGCTGCTGGACGAAGCCGACGGCAGCATCATGGAAAATCCGGTGCACCGCTGCCTGCGCGAGCGCCACGCGATCGGCGTGAGTTCGCGCGCCCAGCTGCTGGCGCGCGACGGCCGGCGCATGGCGATCGAGGATTCCTCGGCCCCGATCTGGTCGCGCGACGGCGCCATCCTGGGTGCGGTGGTCGTGCTGCACGACGTGACGCACGAGCGCAAGCTGGCCCACCAGCTCAGTTGGCAGGCGACGCACGACCCGCTCGCCGGCCTGATCAACCGGCGCGCCTTCGAGGCGGCGGTCGCCGATGCGCTGCGCAGCGCCAAGGACGACGGCCACCACCACGCGCTGCTGTACATGGATCTCGACCGTTTTAAGATCGTCAACGACACCTGCGGCCACGGCGCCGGCGACCTGCTGCTGCAAACCTTGTCCCAACTGCTGCAGCGCCGCATGCGCGAGAGCGACGTGCTGGCGCGGCTGGGCGGCGACGAGATGGGCGTGATCCTGTCGTTCTGCCCGCTGCCGCGCGCGCTGGCGCTGGCCGACGAACTGCGCCATGCGGTCAAGGATTTCCGCTTCGTCTGGAGCGAGCGCGTGTTCGAGATCGGGGTCTCGATCGGCATGGTCGAGATCAGCGAGCACAGCAAATCGATGACGGAACTGCTGATCGCCGCCGACCAGGCCTGCTACATGGCCAAGGAGCAGGGCCGCAACCGCGTGCACGTCTACCGCGAGAGCGATGCCATGCTGGCACGGCGCCAGGGCGAGCTGCACTGGGTGTCGCGCCTGACCGAGGCGCTGGAAAAGAACCAGTTCCGCTTGTTCTCGCAGCCGATCGTGGCACTCAACGGCAGCGTCGACGGCGCCGCCAACGGCCACGCCGGCGGCCACCAGGAAGTCCTGCTGCGCATCGCCGGCGCCGGCCGCCTCGATCCGGGCGCGACCGGCGACGGCCTGATCCTGCCCGGCGCCTTCATTCCCGCCGCCGAACGCTACGACCTGATCGTGCCGCTCGACCGCTGGGTGGTGACCCACGTCTGCCGCCACATCCAGGCCGAACGGCGCCGCGCCGACGGCAACGGCAAAGCGCAACCGTACGCGCCCATGTATTCGGTCAACCTGTCCGGCACCTCGCTCGGCGACGACGGCATGCTGGCCCACATCCGCGCCGAAATCGCGGCCCACGGCATCGATCCCGGCCAGTTGTGCTTCGAGATCACCGAGACCGCCGTCATCGCCAACCTGCCCAAGGCCCAGGAATTCATCGCCTCCCTGCGCACGCTGGGCTGCCATTTCTCGCTGGACGATTTCGGCAGCGGCCTCTCGTCGTTCGCCTACCTGCGCACCCTGCCGGTCGACTATCTCAAGATCGACGGCCTGTTCATCCGCGGCATCGCCGGCAACGACATCAACCGCGCGCTGGTGAAAGCCATCAACGAGGTCGGCCATGGGATGGGCATCCGCACCGTGGCCGAATACGTCGAAGACCCGGAGACGCTGGCGGCGGTGCGCGCGCTCGGCATCGACTACGCCCAGGGCTACGCGGTCGGCCAGTTGCGCCAGCTGTCCTGAGCGCCGCCCCATCCCGGTGCACGCCCCACGCGGCACGCGCCGAGCGCACGCACTTCATGCACCATGCATGAGCAAGTGTTGCGCCATTACAAACTTGCAAGTTGATTTGTTTGACAACGATCATGCCCACAGCCCAGTATCAATACAGGGCTTACCACCAGTAAAGCCCTGACCTCCGTGTCACGTTCCCATCAGGCATGACCGCACGGCTTCATTTCATTCGCAGACAAGAATAAGGAAGCAACGATGCAACAACGATTTGTACCGGAAAAGACCGCACTCGCCCTGGCGATTGCCACCCTGTTCGCCGTGGGCGCGGCCCAGGCCCAGGCTCAGGCCGAGGACACGGCGGGCGCAGGCAGCGCCGCCACCGTGGTCGTGACCGGCACCCGGGTCGCCAACCGCAGCGCGCTCGACACCGCCTCGCCGGTCGACGTCATCTCGGCCGACACCCTCAAGAATACCGGCTCCACCGACCTGAACCAATCGCTGGCGGTGGCGCTGCCGGCGCTGAACTTCCCGCGCCCGGCGATCACCGACGGCACCGACACCGTGCGCCCGGCCACACTGCGCGGCATGTCCCCCGACCAGAGCCTGGTGCTGGTCAATTCCAAGCGCCGCCATGCGGCCTCGCTGGTCAACCTGAACGGCAGCATCGGGCGCGGCGCGTCCGCGGTCGACCTCAACACGATCCCGTCCGCCATCGTGCGCAGCATCGAAGTGCTGCGCGACGGCGCGGCCGCCCAGTACGGCTCGGATGCGATTTCCGGCGTGATCAACGTCCGCCTGCGCACCGACCGCAGCGGCGGCGAAGGCACCTTCACCTTCGGCGAGCGCAAGACCGACTACAGCATGCTGAACGGCGGCGCGCCGGCGGACGCCACCTGGGGTCCGGGCCCGACCTCGCGCTCGCGCACCGACGGCCAGAGCCGCACCCTGAGCGCCTGGAAGGGCTTGCCGTGGGGCGAGACCGGCTACATCACCATCGCCGGCGAAGTCAAGAGCCAGGAACACACCGAGCGCAGCGGCTACGACCTGCGCCAGCAGTACGCCAAGGTGAACGGCGCCTACGACCCGCGCGAGCAGACCGTCAACCGCTACAACGCCTGGTACGGCGAACCGGAGATGAAGCAGAAGACCCTGTTCGTCAACGCCGGCAACAACTTGTCGGGCGACGTCAAGGTCTACGGCTGGAGCAGCTACCAATTGCGCGACGCCCAGTCGGCCGGCTACTTCCGCCTGGCGCAGGATGCGCGCAACGTGCAGGCGATCTACCCGGATGGCTTCCTGCCGATCATCGCGCCGACCGTCGAAGACTTCAGCGCCGCCGCCGGCATCAGCTGGACGGTCGGCGACTGGGACCTCGACACCTCGCTGGTGTACGGCCAGAACCGGATGAACTACGACGTGGTGCACACGCTCAACGCCTCCTACGGCGCGGCCAGCAAGACCAGTTTCGACGCCGGCGGTTACAGCTACAACCAGCTGGTCTACAACCTGACCGGCGTGCGCAAGTTCGACGTCGGCGGGCTGGCCTCGCCGGTGAACCTGGCGCTCGGCGTCGAGGCGCGCCGCGAAGGCTACGAATTGCACGCCGGCGAACCGACCTCCTGGAACAATGGCGGCGTGCGCGTGAACGGCGCCGCGGCGGCATCGGGTGCCCAGGTGTTCCCGGGCTTCCGTCCGCAGAACGCGTCCGACAGTTCGCGCACCGCGCTCGGCGTGTTCGCCGATCTCGAGGCCAACGTGACCGATAAACTGCTGGCATCGGCCGCGCTGCGCGGCGAGCGTTACAACGACTTCGGCAGCAACCTGTCCGGCAAGCTGTCGGCCCGCTACGACTTCGCCAAGGCCTTCGCCCTGCGCGGCGCGGTGCAGAACGGCTTCCGCGCCCCCTCGCTGCAGCAGCAGAATTTCACGTCGACCTCGACCAACTTCATCGACGGCGTCCCGTACGAGATCACGACCTTCAAACCGTCGGATCCGGTCGCGGTGGCGCTCGGCGCCAAGCCGCTGAAGGCCGAGAAGTCGACCAACTACTCGCTCGGCGCGGTGCTGCGCTTCGACCCGGTCAGCATCACGGTGGACGCCTACCGCATCGACGTGCGCGACCGCATCGTGCTGTCCGAAAACCTGACCTCGGCCGCGGTGCGCAACTACATCGTGGGGCAGGGCTTCGCCGGCATCGGCGGCGGCCGCTTCTTCATCAATGGCGTGCGCACCCGCAGCGAGGGCGTCGACGTGGTCGCCAACCTGCCGTGGAACGCGGGCGCCGTGGGCCGCTTCGACTTCACGCTGGCCGGCAACGTCAACCGCACCAAGGTGACCAGGGTGCCGACCACCGCCCAGCTGGCGGCGCTGAACCCGGCGCCGGTGCTGTTCGACCGCGTCAACGTGCTGACGCTGGAAGAAGGCCAGCCGAAGAACAAGATCGTCGCCAGCGCCAACTGGAAACTGGCGCAGTGGGGCGTGACCGCGCGCGCCACCCGCTACGGCAAGGTGCTGTCGCCCGGGACGGTGGCCGCCAACGACGTCACCCTCGATCCGCACACCATCGTCGACCTGGAAGGCCGCATCGCGCTCACCAAGCAGTTGAGCCTGGCGGTGGGTGCCGACAACGTGTTCGACCAGTATTCGGAAACGCTGCCGTTCCGGGTGAATACCACCAACAACGCGCCGTTCTCGAACTACACGCCGTTCGGTAACAGCGGACGCTATCTCTACGCGCGCGCCAACTACACCTTCTGATCGTTATCGCCTGCGATGACGCGCCTTGCCTGGCAGGGCGATAAAGGATAGCACCTGCGATAAAGGGTAGCAGCAGCGATAAAGGGTGGACGGCTTGCCGTCCACCCTTTATCTTTTTTATTTCGTCCATCTGCGCCCTTTATTACTTTTATTTCATCCATCCGGCCCTTTCCCGCCTGCCGATTCAACACATATTCCCCATCTGCATTACAATTTAGTCAACTGTGGCACAGCATCGCCCAGTGCCAGGCCCAGGCCGGCGTACGCCACCGCCAAAGACACGAGGATCCTTGACCGGTGTTTGAACAGGAGCATGCATGCGGATTTTGTTGACGGGCGCAAGCGGATTCATCGGGCAACACCTGCTGCAGGCGCTGCTGGCGGAAGGCCACCAGGTCGTGTGCGCCGGGCGCGCCGTCAAGCCGAGCAGCGATCCGCGCCTGAGCTACATCCATGCCGATTTCAGCAAAGACATCGATAAATCCACCTGGCTGGCACGCCTGGCGGGGATCGACGCCGTGGTCAACACGGTCGGCATCTTTCGCGAAAGCGGCGCCCAGACTTTCGAGAACCTGCACACCCGCGCGCCGCGCGCGCTGTTCGCCGCCTGCGCCGAATCGGACGACGTGCACATGGTGCTGCAGCTGTCGGCGCTGGGTGCCGACGACGGCGCCGAGACGCCCTACCACCTGTCGAAAAAGGCGGCCGACGACTACCTGGCCTCGCTGCCGATCCGTGCCTGCATCGTCCAGCCGTCGCTGGTCTACGGCGCCGACGGCACCAGCGCGCGCGTGTTCAAGGCGCTGGCCTCGATGCCGTTCGCCGTCCGCTTCGGCGACGCGCCGCAGCTGGTGCAGCCGATCCACGTCGACGACGTGGTGGCGGCGATCGTCTGCCTGCTGCGCCAGCGCCTGCACATCGACCAGCCGCTGTTGCCCGGTATCGTCCCCTTGCGTACCGCGCGCCGGCTGGCGCTGGCCGGGCCGCAGGCGCTGCCCTTCGTCGACTACCTGGCAAGCCTGCGCACGGCGATGGGCATGGGCCGCCTGCGCGTGCTGAAGCTGTCCGCCCGCAGCGGACGCCTGCTGGCCCGCTGCGGGCGCTGGCTGCCGGGCGGCCTGCTCGATCCGGACGCGCTGCGCATGCTGGACCGCGGCAACACGGCCGACCCGGGGCCGACGCTGCGCCTGCTGGGGCGTCCGGCACGCAGCGTCGCCTCGTTCATCGTGGAGCCGCGCGCCGAACGCGCGCGCGCCAAACTCGACTGGCTGCTGCCGCCGCTGCGCTGGGCGATCGTCGTGGTCTGGATCTTCACCGCGATCGTGTCGGGCTTCGTGTACCCGGTCGAGGACAGCCTCGCATTGCTGGCACGCACCGGCATCCCCGAACCCTTGCAACCGCTGATGCTGTACGGGGCGTCGGCGCTGGACCTGCTGTTCGGCCTCGGCATCCTGTTCCTGAAGCGGCGCCGCTGGCTGTGGCTGGCGCAGCTGGCGCTGATCGGCTTTTATACGGTCGTGATCGCGCTCAGGCTGCCGGACTTCCTGGTGCATCCCTACGGACCGCTGACCAAGAACCTGCCGATGCTGGCGGCGATCTGGCTGTTGTATGAGTTGGACGGAAAGGAAAAGTAATGGAATACCTTGGCATCAAGTGGCTGCACATCCTGTCGTCGACGCTCCTGTTCGGCACCGGACTCGGGTCGGCCTGGTACATGTTGTTCGCCAACGTGAGCAAGGATGTGCGTGCGATCGCCGTCGTCAGCAAGTACGTGGTGATCGCCGACTGGCTGTTCACCGCCACCACCGCCGTCATCCAGCCGGCCACCGGCTTCTACATGGCGCACCTGGCCGGCTATCCGCTCACCAGCCACTGGATCATGTGGTCGGTGATCCTGTACGTGGTGGCCGGCGCCTGCTGGCTGCCGGTGGTGTGGATCCAGATCCGCCTGCGCGACCTGGCGGCCGCGGCGGCGCGCGATAATACCCCCCTGCCGCCGCAGTACTGGACCTTGTTCAAAACCTGGGTGGCGCTCGGGATCCCGGCCTTCATCGCCTTCGTGTTGATCTTCTGGTTCATGGTGGCCAAGCCGGTGTAAACAATGCAATCTCCATTCGAAAGGAAATCCATGTCTCGTCTCAGCTTCGGTCTCGGTACCGGTCTCACCATGCTGCTGGCTTCCGGCAGCGTCCTGGCTGCCGCCCCGGAATGGGTCGCACGCAGCGACGCCTACACCCAACCCGTGCTGAAGGACACCGGCAAGTACCAGCCCGAGGAATCGACGGAGCTGGGCGACGAGAGCTTCGACACCGCGGTGGCCGACTTCAAGCCGCGCGACTACGAACGCCAGCTGGCCGACACCGAAAAGCGCCTGCAGGCGCTGCGCCGCGAGCGCGCCCTTGAGAAAGACGTCAAGGTGCGGCAAGACCTCGACATCCTGATCGACTCGCGCGAAAAGCTGATCGCCGGCATGAAGCTGGAACGCCAGTACCTGCTGAACTACGTGAACGTGGGCGAACTGGTGTACGGCGGCCTGCGCGCCCTGCTCGACACCCGCAACAAGCCGGCCCGCCAGAAGCTGGCGCTGGTGCGCCTGAAGCGCTATGCGGGCACGGAAAGCGGCTATACCCCGATCGCCACGCTGGTGCGCGCCCGCACCGAGGAACGCCTGGCCGGCAAGGGATTGATCGGGCCTTACGTCGGCGAAGTCGAGGATGGGCTGAACAACAACGCCACCTACATGAACGGCATCGAGGAACTGCTGAAAAAGGATGGCCTTGCCGGCTGGGAAGCGGACTTCGCGGCGCTGAAGGCGCAAGTAAAAGCCTACGACGAGTGGGTGAAGAGCCGCATCCTGCCGCGCGCGCGCAAGGAAGTGCGTCTGCCGGAACCGGTCTACGTCAACCGCCTGGTCGATGTCGGCGTCGACATCACCCCGGGCCAGATGATCGAGCGCGCCAGCTTCGACTTCCAAGAGGTGCGCGACCAGATGCAGGTGGTGGCGGGCACCATCGCCGCGCAAAAGAAACTGCTGTCGCCCGATTACCGCGACGTGATGCGCGAACTGAAGAAGACGGCGATTCCGGCCGACCAACTGCTGCCGTACTACCGCGAGCGTTTGAAGGATATCGAGGGCATCATCCGCGCCCACAACCTGGTGACGCTGCCGGCGCGCGACGCCAACATCCGCACCGCCAGCCCGGCCGAGGCGGCGCGCACGCCGTCGCCCTTCATGAATCCGCCGCGCATGATCGGCAACACCGGAGAATACGGCGAGTTCGTGATCCCGCTGGCGAATCCGAACGCGAAGTCGAAGGAAAGGATGGACGACTTCGACTACGCCGCGGTGTCGTGGGGCGTGACCGCGCACGAGGCGCGCCCGGGCCACGAACTGCAGTTCGCGTCGATGGTGGAGCAGGGCATGTCGGTGGCGCGCGCGCGCTTCGCCTTCAACAGCGCCAACGTCGAGGGCTGGGGCCTGTATTCGGAGGCGCTGGTGCTGCCCTACATGCCGCCCGAGGGCCAGCTCGCCGCGCTGCAGATCCGCCTGCTGCGCATGGCGCGCGCGATGCTCGACCCGATGATCAACACGGGCCGCATGACGCCCGAGCAGGCCAAGGCCTTCCTGATGAAGGAAGTGGTGCTGTCCGAACCCTTCGCCCAGTCCGAGGTCGACCGCTATTCCTACCGCAGTCCGGGCCAGGCCACCGCCTATTACTACGGTTACGTCAAGCTGCGCGCCCTGAAGACGCTGGCCGAGATCGAGCTGGGCGAACGTTTCAACCTGAAAGCGTTCAATGACTTCATCATCGCCCAGGGCATCCTGCCGCCCGAGCTGATGAAGCAGGCGGTGCTGGAGGATTTCATTCCTGCGCAAAAGACAGCGAAGTGAGCCGGCGAAGTGAGCCGATGCAATGAACCGATGAGGAGCAAATATTAACCAGCGGTAAGCTGCGCCATGCCGGGCGCGATTCACGGTAAGGTTGATGCCGTGGCGGCCAGGACGGCCGCCGGGCTCACCCATTCGGAGGATACGATGCGCAAGATGATTTTGATGGCAGTTGCAGGTTTTGTGTGGAAGAAATTCATGGCCAAGCGGACCTATAACGGTACGGTGCCGGGACGCTTCTGACGCTGTGCACGCAACCCGTTCTTCCAGCCGGAAGAACGGGTTTTTTTACGCCTGGCGAAGGCGTGTCTTCATCCACCATCTACACGGAGGACAACCATGCGAGCTTATCAGATCCTACCCGGCGCCGGCATCGACGGACTGCAGAGCGTCGACTATCCCGACCGCGCACTGGGCACCGGCGAAGTGCGCATCCGCGTGCGCGCGGTGTCGCTGAACTACCGCGACCTGATGGTCGCTGGCGGGAATTACCTGGTCAACGTCGACGAGTCCATCGTTCCCTGTTCCGACGGCGCCGGCGAAGTGCTGGCCGTGGGGCCGGGCGCGAGCCGGGTGCAGGTCGGCGACCGCGTCGCCGCGTCGTTCTTCCCTTACTGGCACGACGGCCCCGCCGCCCCGGACAAAGTCCGCCATGCGCTGGGCGGCGACATCGACGGCATGCTGGCCGAAGAAGTGATCCTGCACGAAGATGCCCTGGCCAGGATCCCGGCCGGGATGAGCTTCATCGACGCGTCCACCATGCCGTGCGCGGGCGTCACGGCATGGAACGCCATCTTCGAATCCAGCAACAACGTCCGTCCCGGCGACACCGTGCTGCTACTGGGCACCGGCGGCGTGTCCGTGCTCGGCCTGCAGCTGGCGAAGGCGGCGGGCCTGCAAGCCATCATCACCTCGTCCAGCGACGACAAGCTGGCGCGCGCCAGAGAACTGGGCGCCGCCCACACCATCAACTACCGCATCCATCCGGAATGGCAGGAAGAGGTGCTGCGCCTGACCGGCGGCGCCGGCGCCCACGTGGTGCTCGAAGTCGGCGGCCAGGGCACGGTCAACCGCTCGATCGCGTCCGCCGCGATGGGCGGCAGTATCGCCGTCATCGGCGGCGTCAGCGGCTTCGGCGGCGAAGTCAATCCGGCCTCGCTGCTGGCCAGCGCCAAGCGCCTGGTCGGCATCTACGTCGGCAGCCGTACCATGCTGGAAAAGGTGATGCGCTTCGCCGCCGGGACCGGGCTGCAGCCGGTGGTGGACCGGGTCTTCCCGTTCGATCAGGCGCAGGCCGCCTACCGCTACATGGAGTCGGGGGCGCACTTCGGGAAGGTGGTGATTGCGGTGGGGGAGTGAGACTCGCTGGGATGAGTGCCGGCGCTGGATCCGTCTAAGCGCCAGCGCCAAATTCGTCGCCCCCGCGAAGGCGGGGGTCCATGCTGAATCTTCGAAGTCAGTACGTCGAGATCATTACAGTACTTCCGACATACTGAATCCTGTTACTCAGCATGAGTCCCCGCCTGCGCGAGGACGACGACATGGGTTCACTTCTGTATTTTCACCAGCTCGATCTCGAACAGCTTCGGCCACAGCTTCCCGGTCACGTACAACTTCTTCTGCCGGCCATCCCAGGCAATCCCGTTCAGCACCGCATCCACCGAACTGGTACCGCGCTGTTCCGGCGGCAACAGGCCGGCCAGGTTGATCCAGCCGACCACCTTGCCGCTGTCCGGGTCGATGCGCGCGATCACGTCGTAGCCCCATACGTTGGCGTAGATCTCGCCGTCGACCACTTCCAGCTCGTTCAGCTGCCCGACCGGCTTGCCCTCGGCGGTCACCGGGATGCGGCGCTGCTCTTCCAGGGTTTTCGGGTCCAGCACGCGGATCTCGTTGCTGCCGTCGCTCATGTAGACGTGTCTGGCATCGCTGGCCAGGCCCCAGCCTTCGCCCTTGTAGTTGAAGCGGCCCTTCAGCGCAAAGGTCTTGGCGTCGTAGACGAAGCCGACGTTCGACTGCCAGGTCAGGGTGACGATGCTGTCGCCCACCGCGGTGGAACCCTCGCCGAAGTATTCGTCCGCCAGCGCCTTCTTCTGTTGCACCTTGCCGGTCTTGAGGTCGACCTTGCGCAATGTCGACTGGCCCTTCTGGCCGGTGCTTTCGTACAGCTGGCCGTCGCGGAAGAACAGGCCCTGGGTGAAGGCGGCGGGGTCGTGCGGATAGGTGTTCTTGACCACGAAGCCGTACACCGGGATGGCGGCTTGGGCGGCGGTGGCGCCGAGCAGGGCCACGCCGAGCACGACGGATGCGAATTTTTTCAAGGCTGACTCCAGGGGCAGGCGAATTTCGGCCATATCGATAGCGGTCACATAGTATGCCAGCAACGCGCCAATGCCGAGCAGGTTGACCCGGTTTTACACCGTACGGCCGGGCGTGGCGCTGGCTTGGCGCCGTTTGCGTTAGGATTGGATTGGTTGATGAATAACGTTTGAAGGATAGCCCAATGGACAGTATCGATCTCGAAGTGCTGCACGCCTGCGACCAGTGGCTGCGCGCCGGCTACCGCTGCGAATACGTGACGGTGGTGCGCACCTGGGGCTCGAGCCCGCGTCCGGAAGGCGCGACCATGGCGATCCGTTCGGACGGCCTGGTGGTCGGCTCGGTGTCCGGCGGCTGCATCGAAGACGACCTGATCGCCGCGGTGCGCGAACACGGCATCGTGCGCACCAGCCCCGAAGTGCTCACCTACGGCATCAGCGCCGACGAGGCGCACCGCTTCGGCCTGCCTTGCGGCGGCACCATCCAGCTGGTTGTCGAGCCGCTCGGCGCGCACAGCCGCATCGATGCACTGCTGGCACTGGCCCAGCGCCGCGTATTGACCCGGCGCACCCTCGATCTCGCCACCGGCGCGGTCGAGCTGGACGAGGGCATCGCCGACCACCAGCTGCACATGGACAAGGACAAGCGGCGCCTGGTGACACTGCATGGCCCGCGCCTGCGCATGCTGATCATCGGCGCCGGTCAGCTGTCGCAATTCCTGGCCCAGATCGCGGTCGGTCTCGAATACCAGGTAACGATCTGCGACCCGCGCGAGGAGTACCGTGGCAGCTGGAGCCTGCCGGGCGTGGACGTCGTGCACGAGATGCCGGACGACGTCGTGCTGGCCATGAAACTGGACAACCGCAGTGCCGTGGTCGCGCTTACCCACGACCCCAAGCTGGACGACATGGGCCTGATGGAAGCGCTCAAGACCGATGCCTTCTACATCGGCGCGATCGGCTCGCGCGTGAACAATGCGCGGCGCCGCGAGCGCCTGCGCGAATTCGACCTGACGGATGAGCAGATCGCCAAGCTGCACGGCCCGATCGGCATTTATATCGGCAGCAAGACGCCGTACGAGATCGCGGTGTCGATCCTGGCCGAGCTGACCGCCGTCAAGAACGGCGTGCCGCTGCCGCAGCAGATGACGGTCGAAGGCGGCAAGGCGCTGGCGAACAATGTGCCGGCGAATCCGCTGGCGTTCGAACCCAGGGCCGCCTGAGTCATTGTCACGTAGCGCGTCTAACAAAACCTTCAGGGCAAGGGATGCGGCCAGCCGACGCGGCGTCGAAGGCAGTACGCTAGTACGGCGAGACGACGCAAGGCCGCCATGGAGGCTTTTGTCAGGTGTGCTTAGCTCTTCAACAACAGCGCGGCCAGCAGCAGCATCGTCGCGCCCGTCAACACCTCGACGGCACGCCAGACGCCTGGTCGCGCCAGCACGAAGGCACAGCGCCGCGCCAATAAACCCAGCCCGGAAAACCACAACAGCGAGGCCAGCATCGCACCCGCCGCGAACGCGGTGCGGTGGCCAGCGGCCAGGCTGCCGCCGACCGCCCCCAGCAGCACCACCGTATCCAGGTAGACGTGCGGATTCAGCAGCGACATCGCCAGCACCAGCGTGAACGCCTGGCGCGCGCTGCCGGCGCGGGCGTCATCCGGCTGGACCGGCGCCGTATGCGTCTGCCAAGCGCTTTTCAGGCAACGGCAGCCGTACCACACCAGGAACAGGGCGCCGCCCCAGCGGCAGACCGCCAGCAACAGCGGCGACGCTTCGACCAGCGCGCCGAAGCCGGACATGCCGAGCCCGATCAGGGTGATGTCGATCAGCACGCAGGTGGCCACCGTCAGCAGCAGGTGGCGGCCGCGCACGCCGGTGCGAATCACGTGCGCGTTCTGGGCGCCGATCGGCATGATCAGGCTGGCACCCATGCCCAGCCCCTGCAGGAATACCTGTTGCGAAAACATCGTCACTTCCTCGGTCGGAAAGCCGCCATGATCGCTGCACCGGCACCGTCTCATCAATTATATTAATGAAATCTAATGTCGATTAAATCGGGCTAATCCATGAACATCGATCCACGCCGCAGTGAGGCCTTCCTGGCCGCCATCGACGGCGGCAGCCTGGAAGCCGCGGCCAGCCAACTCAAGATCACGCCGTCGGCGGTGTCGCAGCGGATCACGGCGCTGGAGCAGGACCTGGGCACGCCGCTGCTGGTGCGTTCGCGGCCCTGCCGTCCGACGGCGCCGGGCATGCGCCTGCTGCAATTCCTGCGCCGGCGCGCGCTGCTGGAAGCGGAATTCCTGGCCGAGCAGGCCGACGAGACGGGTCCGGTGCGGATCACGCTGGCCGTCAACAACGACACGCTGGCGACCTGGCTGCTGCCGGCGCTGGCGCCGCTGTTGATCGCCGACGGTTTACTGGTCGAATTCGTGCTCGACAACCAGGGCCACACCTTCGCTTTGCTGGAGCAGGGGCTGGCGCTGGCCTGCGTGTCGGGCGAGACGGCGCCGATGCGCGGCTGCACGGTCACGCCACTGGGCACGATGCGCTACCGGATGGTGGCGGCGCCCGGCTTTGCGGCGCGCTGGTTCCCGGACGGCATCCGGCGCGATGCCGCCCGGCGCGCGCCGGTGATGGTGTTCGACCGCAAGGACACGCTGCAGAGCGCCTTCCTGCTGCAGCACTTCGGGTTGCCCGAGGGCGCGTATCCTTTTCATTATGTGCCGGCCAGCGATCCGTACGTGCAATCGATCCGGCTCGGCCTCGGCTACGGCCTGCTGCCGCTCGAGCAGTGCGCGGCGATGCTGGACGCCGGCCAGCTGGTCGACCTGACCCCGGATTTATATGTCGACGTGCCCCTGTTCTGGCATGCCTGGCGTATTCAGCCGCCGCGGCTGGAGCGCATGGGAGCGGCGCTTGTGAAAGCGGCGCGCGCGGCGCTGCTGCCGCTGCCGTCGGCATGAGCACGGGCGAGCAACAGCCACTGGACCACGCACAGCCATAGGAGCGGGGCGCCGCTGGCGGCCAGCGCCCATGCTGTCCAGGCCGAAAACAGCCGGCGTGTCACGCCGCCGTAACGTCCGAGGCGCACACTGGGCGTGGAGTAGACTCCAACGTCAAGTCCAGCCCACATCATCGGATCATGCAGATCGGAGAACTGACGTGCACCACCGGCTTGCGCCGGGATACCCTGCGCTTCCACGAAAACGCGGCCGAGACCGTCGCGTGAGGACACCATGATGTGGCGTATCGAATTCTCGTCGGCGAAATTCCTCCCCACCTTGCCGGCCGCGTGCCAGAGCAATCCCGGCGTGTACGGCTTCGAGCTGGCCCTGTGGCTGGCGCAGGCGCTGGGACGGCGCGGCATCGCGACCAGCTACCCGGCGCCAGAGGACTGGGGCTGGCTGATCGAATACGCGCTGCCGCAGGAGCGCAGCCTCATGATCGGCTGCGCCAGCATGTGCGGCCCGCACCAGGGCTATGACGGCCAGGCGCTCGACTGGTCGATCGTCGTCGAGGAACACCGCAGCCTGCAGCAGCGCATCCGCAACCTGTCGAG
>JAKOOD010000050.1 GCA_022701635.1 Burkholderiaceae bacterium
TTTCCGGCAGCTTGCCGTCGTACAGCGGGCCGACATGCTGGAATTCGGGATCGATGACTTGCGCCGAACCCTGCCACGACAAATGACGCGTCAGCTTGCCCTGCGCCGAGAATTCGATGCCGCGGTAGTGCTGCTTGCCGTCGGCCGTGAAGACGTTGGCGGCGTTCGTGTAGTACCCAGGCCTGTCGATGTCGAACAAGGCGGCTTGCAGCAGGAATCCGGCGCCACCCCGCCAGCGCGCGCCAAGTTCCTTCTGCCTGCTGATGCCCGGCGGCATGCGGACGTTCTGGTTGGCACTGCCGGTGGGCGCGGTCTCGCCCTCTTCGAGTCCCTCGGCCGCGGAAGCATAGAAGGACAGGTCGGCGGCCGGACGGTACACCAGCGCCAGCATGGGCGTCGTCTCGCTCACGCTGTAGCGGTTTGCGCCCTGCTCGCTCTGGTACTTGACGGCACGCGCGCCGACAATGGCTTGCCACGCCCCCCAGGTCATGCGGTCGATCGCATACAGTCCCTTGTCATGGCTCTCGAGCGCGGCTGTCGTGGGCGTCTTCGGAAACGCCCCGAACGTCACGCTTTCCACGGGAACCGGGTTGTAGAGGTTCTGCGACGCGATCGTGTAGTTCGCCTGGTAGATCGGGTCCTGTGTCTTGTTCGTCCTTGTCGCGCCGATGGTCAGGTCGTGCGTGATCGCGCCGGTCACGAGATTGCCTGCCAGTTCCGCGCGTGCCATGTCGGCGTCGACCACGTGGTGCTGCATGTTGCCGGTGATGCGGCCGCTACCAGTGGCGACGGCCGCCGGATTATTGAAGCGGAAAATCGCCAGCCGCCGGTCGCGCGCCATGTCCGAATGACCGGCTTCGACCGTCAGGGCCCAACCGTCGCTCACCGCCCAGTCGGCGCGCAGCTGTGCGTTTCTCGTCTGCGCGCTGAAGATCGCCCAATCCGGTCCGACCAGCTCGTGCGCATCGAGAGCATGCGGCAGCGTGATCACGCCGTTGACCGCCGTCGGCAGGGCGACGGCTGCTTGTTCGGTGACGCGGCGGCGGTCGTATTCGAGGTCGGCGCGCAGCTTCAGGCGTGTGCCGACGCGCCAGTCCAGGGCAGCCGACAGGAAGCGTCGGTTACCGTTGCCCACATCATCGAGAAACGAGCCAAGCGTGCCGCCGGCACCATTGATCCGCACGCCGAACTGCCTGTCGCTGCCGAAGCGGCGCGCGATGTCGGCGGTGGCAACCGCCGTGCCGAACTGGTCGACGGTCATGCCCACGGTGGTCACGGGCGCGCTGCCCGCGCGCTTGGTCACGAAGTTCACCACCCCGGCCGGCGAGGTAAAGCCGTAATAGAGCGCGGTCGCGCCCTTGAGGACTTCGACACGCTCCTTGTCTTCCATCGGCACCTGCGAAAAATTCATGATGGGCAGCGTGCCGTTGAGCCGGTAATTGGTGCGATTTTCAACGGCGATACCACGGATGACCAGTTGGTCCCAGGTGTCGCCGCCATTTTGCTGGCGCGTGACCCCCGCCGTATTGCGCACCGCATCGTACAGGCCGGCTGCACCCTGCAATTCCAGGACCTCCCGCGTGACCACATTCACGGTGGACGGCACGTCCATCACGTCCGAACCGCGAAAACTACCAGCCTCGACCGTCTTGGGGACGAAGCCTTGCGCTTTCGTGGCCGTGACGCGCACGGTCTGTGTCAGTTGGTCGTCCGTCTCCTGGGCATGGGCGACGGCGGAAAAGGCTTGCGACAAGGCGACGGCGACCAAGGGCAGCCGCGCGTGAACAATATTTCTCATTAGGACGTTGCTTGATTGTAATTCAATAAAGCCAGCATCCTAACGTTAATGAGAATCATTTGCAACAACTGTATTGACTGCCATCCGCTCTCGATGCCGAGCTTCACCGTCCGACAACCGACACCATCCCGAATCCAAACCGACATCTCGTCCGTATAAGACCAACCGGCATCCGCTCCAGGCTGTCTTGTCCTCACGGAGATGTTTATATGAAACAAGTGTTGTGCATTGATGTCGGCAATGCGCGCCCCCCGAATTTTCAATCGGAAAGCATACACGCGTGGGACGTCCACTTCGTGACCAACCTGGCCGACGCCAGGCGCCTGTTGAGCGCGCGCGTCTATGGTGTCGGATTGGTGCTGCACGATGGCGCTGCGGACACGAAGGAGCTTGCCGACTTCCTGCGCCACCACGGTCATGTGCAGTGGGTGGGCATGTTCACGCCCGATGCGCTCGACAGCCCGAGCTGCCGCCAGCTGATCGTCGAGCACCTGTGCGATTACCACACCCTGCCGCTCGATCCGGTGCGGCTCGGGTACACGCTGGGGCATGCGCACGGCTGGGCCATGCTGCGGCGCCACCCGGGCATCGGCCTCGCGCAGCGCCCGGTCGACGACAAGGCGCTGGCCGGCGATTCCGAGGCGATGATGCGTTTGCGCGATCAAATCAAACGCGTGGCCGCGGTCACCGCACCCGTACTGATCTGGGGCGAAAGCGGCAGCGGCAAGGAATTGACGGCGCAGGCGATCCACGCGCAGTCGGCGCATGCCGCGGGTCCCTTCATACCGATCAACTGCGGCGCCATCGCGCCCAGCCTGATCCACTCCGAACTGTTCGGCTACGAGCGCGGCGCCTTCAGCGGTGCCACGCGCGGGAAGGCCGGCCTGATCGAGGCCGCGCACGGCGGCACCCTGTTCCTGGACGAAATCGGCGACCTGCCGCAGGAATTGCAGACCAACCTGCTGCGCTTCCTGCAAGAGAAAACGATCTCCCGCGTCGGGAGTACCCGCTCGATCGCGGTCGACGTGCGCGTCGTGGCGGCATCCCACGTCAACCTGCAGGATGCCGTGGCCGCGGGTAACTTCCGCGAAGACTTGTTTTACCGCCTGGCGGTGTTGCCACTCAAGGTACCCGCACTGCGCGAGCGCCGCGACGACTTGATGGTGCTGGCAGAACATTTCTTTCGGCGCTATGCGAACGAAAAATCATCGCGCCTGCAGGGCTTTTCACAGCGTGCTGTCCATGCGATCCTCGAGCATGCCTGGCCCGGCAATGTCCGCGAACTGATCAACCGGGTGCGGCGTGCGCTGGTGATGGCCGACGGCCGCCTGATCACGCCCGACGACCTCGGCCTGGCCGGCGGCGGCGCCGGTGCCACCACAGCGGGCGCGGCGCCGCTGGACGATGCCCGCGGCCGCAGCGAGCGCGCGGCGCTGCTCGATTCGCTCGATCGCAGCGGCCGCAACGTCAGCCTCGCCGCGCGCGAGCTGGGCGTCTCGCGCACGACGATGTACAGGCTGATGGACAAGCACAGCCTGCGCGGGTGAAACCTCAGCGTGCCGGCAGCGGATAGGTCGCCGGGCTGATGTTGCCGCTCTTGTCGATCGCCTGCACGCCGAAGAACACATTGTCCTTCGACAGGTCGCTGGTGTAGCTGGTCACGTTGCCGACGAACTTCGACCCGGTCCAGTCGGCCGCGGTGGTGTCGCGCCACACCACGCGGTAGCCGGCGACGTCCGGCTCGGCGTTGGCCGACCAGGCCAGTTCGGTTTTATTCGTCAGGTTCTTGGTAATCACGCGCACATCCTTCGGCGCCGCCGGCGCCAGCGCCAGCGAGGCCAGCGCGGCGGCGTTCACGCGGGCGATCTTGGCGGCGTAGTCGAAGTCCATGTACTCGATCGTGTCGCCGTACTTCTTGCCGGATTCCGTACGCAGGTCCTGGTGCTGGTGGCTGAAGTCTTCCGCATACTCGGTAAAGCGCACCGCCGGGAAGCCGCGCTCGAGGAAGGGGATGTGGTCGCCGCCGCGCAGGTAGCGGTCGCGCCGGTTGACGATCGTGACCTTGAAGTTCGGCACATAGCGCTCGCCGGCGAACTTGACGTAGCGGGCCAGCTGGCGCGTCGGCGTGTCGTTCTCGCCGCCGGTGGCGACCAGGGTGCGCAGCGCTTCCGGGATCTCCTTACCGGGAGGCACGCCTTCGGCGAACAGGCGTACCTGGCTGGCGTCCTTCTTGCCTTCGTCGCTGTGCGAGTTGCCGATGATGTCGTTGTCGAACATGCCGGCCACGTTCCAGTTCTTTTCCTTGGCCAGCTTGGCCCAGTTCTCGGCGCCCAGCAAGCCCTGCTCTTCGGCCGCCACCGCCATGAACACCAGGGTGGCGTCGAACTTGTGCTTGGCCATCACGCAGGCCATTTCCATCACCGCCGCGGTACCGGAGGCGTCGTCGTTGGCGCCCGGCGCATCGTCGCTGGCGTTCATGACGTCGGTGACGCGGCTGTCGTAGTGGCCGCTGACCACGTACATGCGGTCTTTCGATTCCGCCTGGGTACCCGGCAGCGTCGCGACCACGTTGACGATCTCGGTCGGCGCCGACAGGCGCGCCATCACCGGGTGCACGTGGCTGTCATAGGCGACTTCCAGGCGCCCGGCGCCACAACGCTCGAGTTCGCTCTTGATCCAGCGGCGCGCGGCGCCGATGCCGCGCGTGTCCGACTTGGTGTCGGACATCGTGTGGCGGGTGCCGAAGCTGACCAGTTTTTCGACGTAGTCGTGCATGCGCTTGGGCGAGATCTCGCGCACGATGGCGTCGATGTCGGCCTGGCGCTTGTTGATGTCAATGTCGGGACCCTGGGCGGCCTGGGCGGCGCAGGTCGCCGCCAGCAGCATGGCGGCGACGGCGCTGAGTTTCAAAGTCGGATGCATCGGTGTTTCCTTTACAGTGGTACTGGATTGCGCGAATTACTTGAAGGTATAGCTGGCGTTGACGTAGATGAAACGTCCGCGCGGATCGGCGTAGCTGACATCGTAACCGCCGAGGAAGTTCGACGTCAGGTTGGTGTACGGCGGATCGCGGTCGAACAGGTTCTTCACGCCCACTGCCAGCTTGGTGCTCTTGATGCCGGCGTAGGTCAGCTGCAGGTCGAAGGTCTGGTAGGCATCGACCTTGCGCGGGGTCGAGGTGCGTGCCACCTGGCTGGCCAGCGCATCGGTATAGCCTTTCTGGTAGTTCTGCAGCAGGCTCGCGCCGTACGGACCGTTTTCCCAGGTGACGCTGGCATTGTGCTTCCAGCGCACCACCACGCCGCCGGAGGCGTTCAGCGCCTGGTCAAGCGAGCTGGTGTAGCTGCCGTCCGGGCCCTGCACGTCGAACTTGCTCATGTAGGTGCCGGCCAGGCGGAAGTTGACGCGGTTGCCGTTGCCGAAGCGCGCGCGGTACATGGCGTCGAGGTCGACGCCGGCCACCTGGGTCTTGAACAGGTTGGCGTTGGTCTGCACGATCGATTCGATCGGGCCGACGCCGGCCGCGTTGCCGTCGGTTGCGCCGCGGTTGATGAACTGCGCATACTGCAGCGTGCGGTCGGCGTTGGCCAGGAAGTAGGTCGAGCTGAGGCCGCCGACCACGATCGCATCCTTCAGGTTGATGCGGAAGGCATCCAGGCTGATCGATGCGTTCTTGACCGGCTCCCACAGCACGCCGGCGGTGATCGAGATCGATTTTTCCGGGTTCAGGTTCGGATTGCCGCCGGTGATCGTGGTGAACTGGAAGTTGCAGTCGCGCGGCGCGCCGGTCTGCAGGTTCGGGCAGCGCACGAAGTCGCGCGAGCCGTTGCCGGTGATGCCGGTTGCCTGCGGGGTATTCAGGTCGGTCAGCGACGGTGCGCGGAAGCCCTTGCCCACCGCCGAGCGCAGCATCAGGCTCTGGGTCGGCTGCCAGCGCAGCGAGGCTTTCGGATTGACGGTGTGGCCGACGCCCTGGTAGTTGTCGTAACGCACGGCGACGTCGGCATCCAGCTTCTTGATGATCGGGATGCTGAACTCGGCATACATCGAGCCGACGTTGCGGGCGCCGAGGACCGGAAAGGCATTGCCGCCGAGGCCGGCGATGTCGCCGGTCTGGATCGCGACCGACGGGTCGTACTGGAACTTTTCGCGGCGCAGCTCGGCGCCGAGCGCCATGCCGACGGCGCCGGCCGGCAGCGTCCAGATCTCCCGCGAGCCCTTGATGTCGACCGAGGTCGTCGAGGTCTTGGAGCTGTAGCTGGTGCCGCGGAACTCGGCGGCGCGCACAGCGTCGAGCGCGGCCTGGTCGGTCGTGTCGCCGAACGGATTGATCACCCCGCTGTTAAAGATCGGCAGGACGCGCGAGTACTGGGCGTAGCCCGACAGCAGGTTCTGGTGCACCTTGCTCTGGGTGTACAGGAAGGCGCTGTCCATGTCCCAGCCGGCCAGGGTACCGCGCACGCCGGCCACGAAGCGGCCGTTTTCCGAGATGTCGCGGGTGTTGCGCTGGCCGTTGGCGACGTCGCGGTAGTTCAGCAGCAGCGGCACGCCGGCCAGGTTGTTGGCGGCGGCGAAGGCGGTCGGGTAATACGGACTGGACGGGATCAGGATGAAGCCGCCGCGGCCGATGTTGCTGTACTTCGTCTGCATCAGCGGGTACTGCGCGATCAGCTTCTGGAATTCCGGCACGTAGGGATTGGTCGCCGTGGTGATGGCGTTGTAGGACAGCGGCACCTGCTGGGTGGTCGAGGTGATCTTGTTCCTGGTGTAGCCGGATTCGAAGTAGGCTTCGGCATCGTCGTTCAGGCGCAGGCGGCCGTTGGCGATGAAGCTGGCTTTTTCGAAATCGGGCTGCAGCGACACGTAAGGGCTGTTGTCGTAGGTGCAGCGGTTGCTCGAGTACGGCGATACCAGCGAATACGGGCCGCAGTTCGGCAGCGCCGGATTGCCGAGCACGCCGTTGCGGTTGAGGACCACGTTGGCCGGGAAGGCGATCGACGAGGTGTAGTCGTTCTGCTCGGCCACGTTGAGGCGGCGCGCGAAGGCGCGGTCGGTACCCTGGATCGGGTCGGTATGCTGGACGGTGATGCCACCGGTCAAATTCCAGCCTTCCGTGTCCATGCGGCCAATGCCGCCGAACAGCGTCGCCTTGCGGTCGCGGCCGAGGCGGTC
>JAKOOD010000445.1 GCA_022701635.1 Burkholderiaceae bacterium
CGCCAGGAAGCCGACTTCCTGAGCGAACTTCTTGCGGATGCCCTTGATGCGCTTCAGCAGTTCACCGTTCTGGCCCTTGTCGACCAGCGGAATCAGGCGGTAGCCGACTTCCAGGCCGAGGGTATCGACCGGCATCACGTCCTGCCAGCTGGCTTCTTCCTGCTCGGCCGGGGCGGCCGGGGCCGCGCCCGGCGCGCCGGGCGCGGCCCCGGCTGCATTTGCTCCGTTGGCGCCGGCACGGGCTGCACCGGCTTCCTGCGGCGGCGCATTCTTGAGACGCTTTTCGATCATGTAGCCGCCACCCATCAGCGCGCTGCCCAGCAGCAGGAACACCAGGTTCGGCATGCCCGGGATCATGCCCATGCCGCCGATGATGCCGCCAGTGATGTACAGCACCATCGGCTTGCCGAACAGCTGGCCGACCACCTGCTCGCCGACGTCCTTGTCGCTGGCCACGCGCGAGACCACCATACCGGCCGCGATCGAGATGATCAGCGACGGCAGCTGGGCCACCAGGCCGTCGCCGATGGCCAGCAACGTGTAGTGGGTGACGGCGTCGCCGAAGGCCATGTTGTGCTGCACCATGCCGACGATCAGGCCGCCGATGATGTTGATGACGGTGACCAGGATACCGGCGACCGCGTCGCCATGGACGTATTTCGAGGCACCGTCCATCGAACCGTAGAATTCCGCTTCCATGCCGACTTCGGCACGGCGCTTCTTGGCTTCCTCCTCGCCGATCAGGCCGGCATTCAGGTCGGCGTCGATTGCCATCTGCTTGCCTGGCATCGCGTCCAGGGCGAAGCGCGCGCCGACCTCGGCGATACGGCCGGCACCCTTGGTGACGACGGTGAAGTTAATGATGGTAAGGATGATGAAGACGACTAGGCCGACGGTGTAGTTACCGCCGATCAGGAAGTGGCCGAAGGCCTCGATGACCTTACCGGCCGCGGCACCGCCGGTGTGGCCCTCGGTCAGCACCACGCGGGTCGAGGCAACGTTCAGCGCCAGGCGCAGCATGGTGGTGACCAGCAGCACGGCCGGGAAGGCCATGAAGTCGAGCGGCTTGACCGTGTACAGCGCGGTCAGCAGCACGATCACCGACAGTGCGATATTGAAGCTGAAGAACAGGTCCAGAGCAAATGCCGGCAGCGGCAGGATCATCATTGCCAGCAGCAGGATGATCAGGATCGGCGCCGCCAGCGCATTGCCGCGCCCCGCGATGCCGCTCAACCATCCTGGCAGTCTGAAACCGTTCATTCGTACCCCGTCGATCAGTGATGTTGTTGGTGCTCGTAAGCATCAAGCTTACCCAGAAACAACATTATTACTGATGCCCAATGGAAACCATGGGCTGAGGAGACGGGAAAAACCGCCTTATTTCATCGCTGCGTCACTGCAGCCCACCCGACGGGGGCTTGGTACCGGATTGCTCACCTGCCCGCTGCGAAGCCGGATTGAACGGGTCGAGCTCCGGCGGCACCGGCAGTTTTTGCGGACGGTCAGGATACTGGTCGGTCGTGCCCTTGGTATAGGCGCGCAGCTGGTAGACGTAGGCCAGTACCTCGGCCACCGCCGAGTACAGCGCTTCCGGGATCTCGTCGTCGATGTCGGTGTGCTTGTAGAGCGCACGCGCCAGCGCCGGCGCTTCCAAGAGCGCCACCTTGTTCTCTTTTGCGATCTCGCGGATCTTGGCAGCGACCTCGTCGGTACCCTTGGCCACCACGCGCGGTGCGCCGCGCTGCCCTTCCCCATACTTCAGCGCCACCGCGAAGTGGGTCGGGTTGGTCACGACCACGTCCGCGGTCGGCACGTTCGACATCATGCGCTTGCGCGCCATCTCGCGCTGCAACTGGCGGATCTTGCCCTTGATCTGCGGATTGCCGTCCGATTCCTTGGATTCCTGGATGACTTCCTGGCGCGTCATCTTCAATTTGTTGGCGTAATGCCACAGTTGGTAGGGACCATCCAGGATTGCGATCGCACCGAGCGCACCGACCATAGTGAGAAAGGCCTTGGCAATCAGGCTACCAAGGTGCGGTGCGGCGGTACCGAAGGGCTCGGCCGCCAAACCGATCACGGCATCCTTCTGGCTAATCACGATATACCAGGCCACGGCGCCGACCAGTAGCGCCTTGGCGACCGCCTTCAGCAATTCCACCAGCGAATGGGTCGACACCATGTTGCCCAGTCCGCGCATGGGGTTGAGCTTGCCGAAATTCGGCATGAAGGACTTGGCGCTGAAATTCCAGCCGCCGATCAGCATCGGCGACGCCAGCATCACCAGGATGATGGCGCCGGCCAGCGGCAGGCAGGCCAGCAGGATGCTGGTGAAATCGGCAATCACGCGCTCGATCAGCACGGCCGGGTTGTAGATCTGTTCGCGATCGAGCGACAGTCCATGCTCCACCACGGCGGACAGCTTCGCGACCAGGCTGTCGCCCGTCATCCACAGCCCGGCACCGGCCGTCATCAGCACGGTGAACGTGCCGATCTCGCGCGAACGCGGTATGTCGCCTTCCTTGCGCGCCTGGTCGAGGCGCCGCTGTGACGCTGGTTCGGTCTTTTCTGCGTTGCTTGCTTCGGCCATCCTGGCTCCCGTAATCCGGCTGAGCAAAGGCCGGGTTTATATCACCAGGAATTATTCCAGATGTGGAAGTGCGGCTGTAGGAGGAATAGAAGGAAAATGTGACGTCAAATCGACGACAGATAGAGGTGGCTGTGACAAAACGTGACAGTCTTTGGAAATATTTACTGTACACTAATGTGTTGCGGACAAGTGGAAAATTCATCACACTTAACGCAGGAGTTGCCGGTTCGGCAGGCCTATAGTGAGCTGAAGCAATATCTTCGTTGGTATAATAGCTTAGCAACAGAGTATTGCTGCAGATGTCCCTTCAATTGAAACAAAAGGATCTCAACATGAAAAAAATTCTCGTCACCGGTGCTATCCTGAGCATGCTGTCGGCACAAGTGTTCGCACAAGAAGCCGCTACCGCCGCTTCGGGCCAGACCGGCGCCGCTGTTGCTGCCCCGGCTGCTGGCACTGCAACCACCGGCGGCTTCTTCGGTGGCACCACCATTGCCGGCCTGTCGACCGGCGCTGCTGTCGCCATCGGCGTGGCTGTGGCTGCTGTTGCCGTTGCTGCTTCGGACAGCGACTCGACCACCAACCACTCGGCTACCACCCACCATTAATATCGACGGAACGCACATGCGTTCCAGCGATGTTGGTTGGAAGTGAAAACGGCTGCCTCGGCAGCCGTTTTTTTATGCGTGCGACGTATGCGCGGTTTCGGCTATACGTGCGAGACAGGCCTGGCATAGTGCCTCGGCAGCTTCCTGGCTGGATGCTTCTGCGTAGCAGCGCAGCTCGGGTGCATTGCCGGATGGGCGCAGGTGCACGATATCACCGTTGGTGAAAGTGACACGAAGGCCGTCGGTGGTATCGACTTTTGCAAGCTGCCCTGACTGCGGCGCCAGCAGCAGATTGGCCTGGGCCGGCTCCTCCGCGAGGAGCGCGATCAGGTCACGGCTCAGATCCGTCGCGAAATCCTGCAGACGGTCGCTGGCCGTGAAACGCGGCGGCAGGTCGCGCGCCACTTCCGACACGCGGCAACCGCGTTCGCGCGCCAGGCCCAGCACCGCCACGATCGGCAATACCGCATCGCGCGTGGGCAGCGCCTTCAACACTACACCATTACGGGCGATGTCGCTGCCGAGCAGGAAGCCGCCATTGGCTTCGTAGCCAGCGACGATCGCATCCTTGCCGTGTGCCGCGGCAGCCTGCTCCATCCCGGCGATGACATACGGCGAACCGATGCGGGTGCGGATGACATCCTTGAACTGAGCGCAGCGTTCGACAGCGGTATTGCTGCTGACGGGCGTGACGACGTAATCGGCCGCCAGGTACTGGCTGCAGAGGATGCCGACGATGTCGCCACGCAGCCACCTGCCCTGCTCGTCTCCGATCAGGGGCCGGTCCGCATCGCCGTCGGTCGAGACGATGGCATCGAAGGTATGCGCTTGCGCCCAGCGCGCGGCGCGCTCGATGTCTTCCGTGCGAACGGCCTCGGTATCAATCGGCACGAATTCATCGGTGCGGCCCAGCGTCAGCACACTGGCGCCGAGCGCCTCGAGGATAGTGCGCAGGATGTCGCGTGCAACGCTCGAATGTTCATAGATCGCAATGCGCATCCCCGCTAGGACCTGGTCACCGAACATGTCCAAATAACGCTGCACGTAAGCTTCGGCAGACTGCCCGGTTGCTGCCGGCAAGGATGTCGCCGCCACATCGGTGGCAAGGGCAGCCGTATCGACGTCGGCGTCGAGCATGGCTTGTTCGTTCTGCTTTGAAATCTCGCCGTCGGCGCGATAGAACTTGATGCCGTTGCGGTCGAATGGAATATGGCTACCGGTCACGACGATCGCCGGTGCGCCTTGCATGGCGGCATAGTAGGCGATTGCCGGGGTGGGCAAGGCGCCGACGAACAGTGCCTGCTTGCCGGCGTCGCGTACGGCACGTGCGCAGGCGGCGGCGATGGCCGGACTACTCGAACGCAGGTCGTGCCCCAGTACAACGGTGTCGGCTGCAGACGGCACGGCACGCAGAAATGCCTGAGCGTAGGCATAACATACTTCGTCGCTCATACTGGAGACGAGGCCGCGGGCGCCGCTGGTACCGAACTGGACACCGGACATGGCAACGATGTGCCGAAGAGTAGTGATTGCCATCGATCTTATTCAGGTGAGTTATTCAAAAGTTTCCGCACTGGCGAACAGGCTGCCTTCGGCATCTTTTTTCGCCAGTTGCGGCGCATCCTGGATCGGCCAGACGATCCCGACGCTGGGATCGTCCCAGCGCAAACTGCGTTCAAATTCGGGATACCAGTAGTCGGTGGTCTTGTAGAGGAAATCGGCCGTTTCAGACAGAACCACAAAGCCGTGTGCGAAGCCGGGGGGTACCCACATTTGACGCTTGTTCTCGGCCGAGAGCTCTGCCCCTACCCACTTGCCGAAGGTCGGCGAGCTGCGGCGCAGGTCGACAACCACGTCGAATACGGCGCCCTCGGTCACGCGCACCAGTTTGCCCTGCGGATTCTGGATCTGGTAATGCAAACCGCGCAGGACATGTCTGGCCGAGCGGCTATGGTTGTCCTGGACAAACTCGACATCGAGGCCGGTGACCTCGGCAAAATCGCGCTTGTTGAAGCTTTCGAAGAAAAAACCGCGCGCATCGCCGAATACTTTGGGCGTCAGCACCAGAACGTCGGGAATGGCGGTAGGCGTTACGGAATAAGGCATGTTCAGGAAGATTTAAGCAGGTTCAACAGGTAATGGCCGTAACCGTTCTTCGACAGCGGCGACGCCAGTTTTTCGAGCGCGGCAGCACCGATCCACCCCTGGCGGTAGGCGATCTCCTCAGGGCACGCCACTTGCAGGCCCTGGCGTTTCTGCAGCGTCGCGATGAAGCTGGCAGCTTCCAGCAGGCTGTCGTGCGTGCCGGTGTCGAGCCAGGCGAAGCCGCGGCCCATGATTTCCACGTCCAGCTGGCCGCGGTCCAGGTAGCACTGGTTAACGTCGGTGATCTCGAGTTCGCCGCGTGGAGAGGGTTTGATGTCGGCCGCGATATTGCAGACATTGTTGTCATAGAAATAGAGGCCGGTGACTGCATAGCTCGATTTCGGCAGCTTGGGCTTTTCTTCGATGCTGAGCGCACGCTTGTTAGCGTCGAATTCGACTACGCCGTAGCGTTCCGGGTCATTCACGTGATAGGCGAACACCGTCGCGCCGTCGGTACCCTCGTTCGCGCTGAGCAGTTGCTTGACCAAGTCGTGCCCATAGAAGATGTTATCGCCCAGCACCAGCGCGCTCGGATCGTTGCCGACGAAATCCTTGCCGATGATGAAAGCCTGGGCCAGGCCATCCGGCGACGGCTGCACCGCGTACTGGATGTTCATGCCCCATTGGCTGCCATCGCCCAGCAGCTCGGCGAAGCGCGGCGTGTCGTGCGGCGTGCTGATCAGCAAGACATCCCGGATGCCGCTCAGCATCAGCGTGCTCAATGGGTAATACACCATTGGCTTATCGTAGACTGGCATCAGCTGCTTGCTGACGGCCTGGGTCACGGGGTACAGGCGGGTGCCGGACCCGCCGGCCAGGATGATGCCTTTTCGTTTGCTGGACATGGATGGAATCTCTTAAAGGATTTGTTGCAGCACGTGACGCACGCCGTCCTGCCAGTGCGGCAGGCGCAGCCCGAAGGTATCGCGGAAACGCGCGGTGTCCAGCCTGGAATTGGCAGGACGCTTGGCCGGCGTCGGGTATTGCTCAGTGCTCAGGGGCGCGACTGCGTCCGGCGTCGCCTTCAGCGTCTTGCCGGCGGCCAGCGCTTCCGCGATGACGAAGCGGGCATACTCGTGCCAGCTGGTTTCGCCGCCCGCGGTCACGTGATAAGTTCCATAGGCAAAGCCCTTCCCGCCTTCACGCTGATGCTGGCGCACCAGCTGCGCGGTCACGTCGGCCAGCAGCGCCGCCGAGGTCGGCGCGCCGAACTGGTCAGCCACCACGGTCAGGCGCTCGCGTTCGCCAGCCAGGCGCAGCATGGTCTTGGCGAAGTTGCCGCCATGCGCGCCCACCACCCAGCTGGTACGCAGGACCAGATGGCGCGGATTGGCCTTGGCCAGCGCCACTTCGCCTTCGTACTTGCTGCGGCCGTACACGCTCTGCGGATCGGGCGTGTCGGTTTCGGCATAGGCGCTAGCCTTGCTGCCATTGAACACATAGTCGGTCGAATAATGGACCACCAGCGCACCGAGACGAGCTGCCTCTTCGCCCAGCACGCGCACCGCGTCCGTGTTCACGGCAAACGCGGTGGCCTGGTCGGACTCGGCCTTGTCGACCGGGTGTAGGCGGCCGGGTTGACGATGACGTCGGGGGCCACGCTGCGCACCAGGGCGCGGACCGCCTCGGCATCGGCGAGGTCGCATGCCGCCTGGTCGACCGCAACGATCTCGCCCAGCGGGGCTAGTGCACGCTGCAGTTCGAAGCCGACCTGGCCGTTCCTGCCGGTGATGAGGATCTTCATTCAGGCTCCATATTGGGCACCGACCCAGTCGCGGTAGGCGCCGCTGGTGACGTTTTGCACCCAGCTCTGGTTGTCGAGGTACCACTGCACCGTCTTGCGAATGCCGGTTTCGAAGGTTTCCGCCGGTTTCCAACCAAGTTCACGCTCCAGCCGGGTCGCGTCGATCGCGTAACGGCGATCATGGCCTGGGCGGTCGTTGACGAAGGTGATCTGGGTCTTGTACGATTGGCCGTCTGCGCGCGGGCTCAGCTCGTCCAGGATCTCGCACAGGGTATGAACGACGTTCAGGTTGGCCTTCTCGTTCCAGCCGCCGATGTTGTACACCTCGCCCAACTGGCCACCTTCCAGCACACGTCGGATTGCCGAGCAATGGTCCTTTACGTAGAGCCAGTCGCGGATCTGCTGGCCATCGCCGTAGATCGGCAGCGGCTTCCCGGCCAGCGCATTGTGAATGCATAGCGGGATCAGCTTTTCCGGGAAGTGGTACGGGCCGTAGTTGTTCGAGCAGTTGGTGGTCAGTACCGGCAAGCCATAGGTATGGTGGTAGGCGCGCACCAGGTGGTCGCTGGCGGCCTTGCTGGCCGAATACGGGCTGTTCGGTTCATAGCGGTTCGTTTCGCGGAAGGCCGGATCGTCCTTGGCCAGCGAACCGTACACTTCATCGGTCGATACGTGCAGGACGCGGAAATCGGCTTTTTCTTGTGCAGGCAAGCCGTTCCAATAGGCGCGCACGGCTTCCAGCAGGTGGAAGGTACCGACGATATTGGTCTGGATAAAATCTTCCGGCCCGTGGATGCTGCGGTCGACGTGGCTTTCGGCAGCAAAGTTCACGACCGCGCGCGGCTTGTGCTCCGTGAGCAATTTGCCGACCAAGGCGGCATCGCCGATGTCGCCCTTGACGAACTTGTGGTGCGGATTGTTCTGCAGGCTGGCCAGGTTTTCCAGATTGCCGGCATAGGTTAGCTTGTCGAGGTTGATGACGGGTTCGTCGCAGACCGCGAACCACTCGAGAACAAAATTACTGCCGATAAAGCCGGCGCTGCCGGTGGTTAAAATCATATCTTCTCCAATCGAGGCAACCAGGCGACCAGAGAATCAGCACGCACTGGAAAAGCAATAATTTTAATCCGAACCCATCCCGGCGTTGAAAAATTTTCAATTTTGCATCGAACGATGCATTTTTAACCAAATTGTTATACCGGTCGACGGCTTAATAGGTGCCGCTCCAGGCAACGCCGAGCTGGTGCGGTCCCGGCGTCACTGCAAAGCTCGACTTCGACTCGGTACGCTGTGTCTGCCACAGCCAGGAGCCGATTGCATAGCCGAGCATGCCGCCGGCCACCACGTCGGACACCCAGTGCTGGCGGTTGGCGGTGCGGCCGAACGAGCCGACAGCGGCCACGCCATACAGCCAAGGCGCATCGTATTCCTGCGCGAACGGAGTGACGGCGGCAAACGCCACGGTACTGTGGTTCGACGGGAAGGAGGCATTTGAGCGGTCCGGACTGCGGCTCCACTGCCCCAGCCCTTCGCTCGGGCGGGCACGGCCCACGATGCGTTTGGTGGCCATCGATATGGCCGCCGCGCCCGCGATCGATTCCAGCGAAATGATGCCCATGTTCTGCATGCGCGCATCGCCCAGCAGCAGTGCCGCGCCGGCGGCGCCGGCCAGCACCACCGGGGTCGCCTTGCCCAAGTTGCCGTAGGCGCGGGTGACGCTGGCCTGCTGGTGCTTGGCCATCAGGCGGTCCGTTGGCCGGTCCAGAAGCGAACTGGCCAGCACCGCGCCGCCCGCAAACAGGCCGCCCTTGGCCCATTGTGGCAAGGTCGGGCTGTGCGATACCGACTGCTCCACGCGCCAACGGAATTCCGGCCACGGGTTGCCGATCGGCCGCACCGGCGGATTGACCGCCGGCAGATTGCGCTCGTCCGCGCGTTCGGCGAAATCGCCTAGGCCATCATAGGTATTCAAATCGCGGCGCGGCTGTTCGATCATGTCGTACAGGTCACCCGGGCTGGCCACCATCTGGCCGACGTCGCGGGTCCATGGCGAAATGCCGACGCTGGCTACCGTCTGCGAATCGAAGGGCAACATGATGTTCAAGGGCACTGACAGGAACACGCCCTTGTCATTGTACGGACTCGATGGCGTGCCGGGACTGGTAATGTCGTGGCCATTGGTCTTGGTGTACCACGCACCGATCTCCACGCCGGACGACAGACGGCGCTTGAATTCAAATCGCACTCCCTCGTCGCGCGCCAGGAAACGCCCGGCACGCGCGGTGGCCGTGATGTCGTAAGGCAACCGGTAGTGCAGCGCGCCCAGGGCAGTGACGGTCTGGTAGTCGCGCTTGTCGAACCACCCCTTGACGCCCCGCTGCTGCAGAGCGTCGACGGTCAGGTCGGTTGCCCAGCGGCTGTCCTTGGGCAGGTATAACACCTGACCGCCAAAGCCGCGATACATTTCCTCATAGAAACCGGCCGATATACGGGTGTAAACACGCTCTGCCGGGTTTTGGTACTTGTTGATCAGCAGGCGGTTCAGCTTGAAGCGGCCTCCGCGCTTGTAGTCTGCGATGTCGGTGCGCACGTGCGGCAACTGGCTGTTCGACGGTTGCTTGACGCCGGTGATGTTTTCCAGCACGTCCAACTTCAGGTCGCTGTTCAGATACAGCCCTTCGCCCAGACGCCGGTCGTAGTTGGCAGCGGCCCATAATTCGTAGCGTAATGCGCCGCTTGGGTCGTTGAAAAAGAACGATACTTTCGGGACGACTTTGAAACGGTTGGCTTCCCGGTCTTCGGCGCTGACTTGCACCATGTTACCATCTTGCCCGACCTGCACGCCGAGTGCGCCTTCTCCTTCAATGCCTGCCAGCATGCCATGCTGGTCCTCGCCCGCGCGGTCCGCTGGCGTTGCGTAACGCACTGCCACGGTCTGCAGGAAGTCTTCGCGCTTGACCAGGCCCGTGTAGTAATCGGTGAGGCGCTGCAGATCGAGGAATTCGTAAGTGGCGATCGGCTGCTCAAGACGGGTGTAGGTTACCTGGATCGAACACGTGCCTTCCG
>JAKOOD010000451.1 GCA_022701635.1 Burkholderiaceae bacterium
CACCTGGGCGCGGCGATCGCGTCGGTGCTTGCCCAGACCTGGACCGACTTCGAGCTGATCATCATTGATGACAATTCCCCGGACAATACCGACGAGGTGGTGGCCGGCTTCGACGACCCGCGCATCCGCTACCTGAAGAATCCGCAGAACCTGGGGCCGGAAGGCAACTGGAACCGCTGCCTGGACGAGGCGAGTGGCCGCTTCTTCAAGCTGCTGCCGCAGGACGACCTGATTGCCCCGACCTGTCTGGAAAAGCAGGTGGCGGTCCTGGAAGCCGACCGCGAGCACAAGCTGGCGCTGGTCTTCTGCGCCCGCACCATCCTCGATGCGCGCGACCGCGCGGTGATGGTGCGCGGTTATCCGAAGCGTCGCAGCGGCCTCGTCGATGCGCGCGCGCTGATCCGGCAGTGCGTACGGCGCGGCACCAACGTCATCGGCGAGCCCGGCAGTGTGCTGTTCCGCCGCGACAGCGCTGCCCTGGCCGGCCGTTTCGATGCCAGCATTCCCTACGTGCTCGACCTCGATTACTGGGTGCGCCTGCTATGCCATGGCGACGCTTGGTACGTCAACGAACCACTGGCGTCGTTCCGGGTCTCGGTCGGTTCGTGGAGCGTGCGCATCGGCACGCGCCAGAGCCTGGAGTACCAGCAGTTCATCCGCAAGCTGGCGGCGAATCCGCGCTTCCGCGCCAGTACGCCCGACATCCTGGTCGGCAAGCTGATGGCGAAAGTGAATGCGCTGCTGCGTTCGGTGCTGTACCGGGTGCTGGCCATGCACGCGGTCAAGCCATGACGCGGCTGCACGCGTTCTGGCAGCAGCATCGCTGGTTGCGCTTCCTGGTCATGGGAGGCATCAACACCGGCTTCAGTTATGGCGTGTATGCGCTGCTGGTGTATTGCGGCCTGAATTATGCGGTCAGCAACCTGTGCTCGCTGGTGCTCGGCATCCTGTTCAGCTTCCGGACCCAGTCCGCCGTCGTGTTCCAGGATGCCGCGCGTGGCCTGTTCATGCGCTATGTGATGGTGTGGACCATCCTGTACCTGTCCAACATCCTGATGATCGGCTCGCTCATCCGGCTGGGCGCCAACGCGTATTCCGCGGGCGCGCTGGCGATCGTGCCGACTGCCGTGCTGTCGTATTTCCTGCAAAAGTCGTTTGTGTTTACCGGAGCCAGGCGCGCCTGAAGCGCCTGGCGTGAATGCGTGGATCGCCCTCCTGCCATGAGGTGTGAATGGAACGTGTGGCAGTATTCGATGGATCGCCTGCCTTGACGGCGCGTGCGATGCGTACCGGCCTGGTGCCGGTCGCGTCGCTGTTCATTTTCCTGTGTGCGTGGCAGTGGCGCGTGGCGGGCGCGCCGGCACTGCCGGCCTGTGCCTCGCTGGCGCTGCTCCTTGCACTGTATCTGCTGTATGGACATGTGTTCGCGCTGGCCAGCGCGCGCCTGTTCCGCAACACCATGGGCATGCCGTTCCAGCTGCTGTGCGGCTACTTCATGTTCAACACGGCGCTGTTCGTGCTGGCCCTGTGTTCGCCCCTCGGCATGGCCCTCAACGTGGCCATCCTGGGCGCTGCCGGCGTAGCCGCGGCCTTTGCCCTTCGCAAGCGCACACTGCCGTCCGCTAGCGATGCGTCGAGCGTCGAAGCCTGGGCGCCGTGGCTGGCCGTGCTGATCGCGGGCGCCGGCGCCACGATCTGGGCCGGCGATGTCCAGGCGCCGCTGCAGGCCCAGGGCGACACCACGATTTTCAGGGTCTGGCCCGACGTCTATATCCACGTGCGCGAGATCAGTGTGTTTGCGCAGGCGCATGGCTTGCGCACCATCCACGACATCAAACTGGCCGGCGGGCCGGCCCCGCTCTACCATTTCGCCAGTTATCTGTCTGCCGCCTTCCTCAACGCCCTGGGCGGTGCCAGTGCGATGCAGGTGTATGCGAGTTTCCAGCTGCCGTTCGGCATCCTGCTGACGGGACTCGCCGCTTATTGTCTTGTCGGCAAGGTACTGGGACCTTGGCCAGGTGTGGCCGCTGCCGCTGCCGTGACCCTGCTGCCGGATGGCTTCCAGCAGGGCTTCGCCAACCGTTACCTGAGCTATTACTTCATTTCCCAGGTCAACCTGGGCATGTTGTACGGGATTGCCTGTGCCGCCCTGGCCTGGCTGTTCGTGGTGGATGGCTGCCGCCGCGGGAAATTCCAGACCGTGCTGCTGGGTTACGTCTTTCTCGGTATCTGCCTGTTTTACAAGGCGCATATCTTCGTGGCGAACAGCTATCTCCTGATGATGTTCCCCGTCCTGTTCTTCACGCCGTTGCGGCGGCGCTGGCGCGTTGCGATCGGCCTGGCCGCGACGGTGCTGTTCGTGGCAGTGGTGGCGTTTTCGCAAACCAATCCACGGGTACCGGTGATGCGCCTGGATGGCAGCGGCATCAGCGACTATCTGGTCGTGCTGCTGCACGATTACGAACCCGGCGCGTTGAAATCCTTCTTCACCCGCGTCTTCCTGCAAGAGTCGCACGGCAAGCCACTGCAGTTGGTCTATGTAGTGGTGATGTTGTCGCTGTCGACCTTCGGCCTGTGGACGCTGTTGCTGCCGGCGGCGGTGGCAGGCGCAAGGAAGCGGGTCGGCTTGCCGCTCCTGTGTTTCCCGCTGCTGGTGGTGGCCAACTACATCGTCATGGCGGTCGGCCTGGCGCAGGATACCCGTGGCGTCGGTACGCCGGACGAATTGACCAACCGGCCGCTGGTCTGGGCATATTTCGTGGCAGCGGCCTTCGGCGCGGGCTTGCTGTACCGCAACTGGGCCGGCCGGGTGCTGCCGAACCAGCCACTGCAGCGCGGCCTGTTCGCGGCCGCGCTCCTTGCCGTGGCGCTGTTCGGCACCGGGTATTCGGCACCGGACCTGCAGACCTTCCCAGAGCGCAAAAACATGGAAACGTTCAGCGCGATGAATGCGGTACCGACCTGCCTGGTCAATGCGGGCGCGTTCATCCGTACACGCGGCAAGCCCACGGACATCATCCAGGACTCGTATGGCGACCAGCGCTTCGTGCTGACCGCGCTGTCGGAACGCCAGTTGTATGTCGGCTCGACCGGCTTTGGTGGAGCCCAGCACGAGCAGGCCGCACGGCACGACGCCGTCCTGCGCTTCATGCGCATGGATGACGCGGCGCAACTGCAGCAATTCACGGCGGCACGCGGTATCGCATGGTTCCTGGCCTATCCCGGACAGGTGCTGGACTGGCCCCGTGACATTGCCGAGAAACCTGCATATGCCTGCGGCGGCTACCGGCTCTACCGTTTTCCGAATGCCGTCCAAGCCGCTTCCAACCCATAAGCGTGAGCG
Source organism: Burkholderiaceae bacterium (assembly GCA_022701635.1). GTDB lineage: Bacteria > Pseudomonadota > Gammaproteobacteria > Burkholderiales > Burkholderiaceae_D > Telluria > Telluria phyllosphaerae. The sequence continues at coordinate 3,344 of JAKOOD010000451.1, forward strand.
AACATGAATACCCAGACCGATCCCCTCCATCAAGAAGACGCCGCTGACCACGATGCGCCGCTGCACCGCATCTCGATCGTGATCCCGGTGTACCGCGGCGAAACCACGCTGCCGTCCATCGTCGCCGAAATCGCACCGCTCACCACCCAGCGCCTGAGCCCGGAGGGCAACCTGTTCGTCGTCTCCGAAGTGGTGCTGGCGCACGACTGCGGGCCGGACCGCTCGGACAAGACCATCGAGGCGCTGGCCCAGCGTTATCCCTTCGTGGCGCCGGTCTGGCTGTCGCGCAATTACGGCCAGCATGCCGCCACCATGGCCGGCATGGCCAGCGCCACCGCCCAGTGGGTGGTGACCATGGACGAGGATGGCCAGCAGGACCCGGCCGACATCGCGCACCTGCTGGACGCGGCCATCGCCTCGTCGCTGCAGCTGGTGTATGCGCAGCCGCTGAATCCGCCGCCGCACGGCTGGCTGCGCAACACCGCCAGCCGCACGGCCAAGGCGATCAGCACGCGCATGCTGGGCAACAAGTCGATCGGCCGCTTCAACAGCTTCCGCCTGGTCGACGGCGAGATCGCGCGCACGCTGGCGGCCTATTGCGGCAACGGCGTCTACCTCGACGTCGGCCTGTTCTGGATCACCGGCCGCATCGGCCACGCCCCGATCAAGCTGCGCAATGAAATGGACCGGCCGTCCGGCTACTCTTATTTCCGCCTGTTCGGCCATTTCTGGAACCTGATCCTCACCACCGGCACCCGGCCGCTGCGCCTGATCACCATCGTCGGCTTCGTCTCGATGCTGCTGGCGATCTTCCTGGCCGCGTTCGCGCTGTACGGCAAGTACGTGGGCGACGTGCCGATCCAGGGCTGGACCTCGCTGGTCACGGTGGTCGCGTTCTTCTCGGGGACCATCCTGGCCTCGATGGGCATCATTTCCGAGTACCTGGCGGTCACGATGAACATTGTCATGGGCAAGCCGCTGTACGTGGTCAGCAGCAAGCCGGTACGGCCGCTGGTGCGCGCATGAAGACCGTCTGGGTGGTCGGGGCAGGGGGGCTGCTGGGGGCCGCGCTGTGGCACCGCTCGACGGCGCTCGGCGACGACGTGTTCGTCCCGGGCGAACGCCTGGCCTGGGCCGAGCGCGCGCGCCTGATGGCGCAGCTGCAGGCCAATGCCGCCGCCTTTGCGCAGCGGGTCGCGGCGTCGCCCTCGCGCGCATGGGAGCTGTACTGGGCGGCCGGCGTGGGCACGATGTCGAGTCCGGCGGAAGCGCTGCTGCTCGAGACCGAGGCCCTGGGCGTGCTGCTGGAAGCGCTGGCAGCGCATCCGGCGCTGGCCGGCACCCAGGGTGCGATCGGCTTCGCCAGCTCGGCGGGCGCGATCTATGCCGGTGCGCTTGATGAGATCATCAGCGAAATCACGCCGGTGGCGCCGACCACGCCGTATGCCCGCGCCAAGCTGCAGCAGGAAGACCTGGTGCGCGCCTTCGCCGCCGCGCGCCCGGACACGCGCGCGCTGCTGGCCCGTTTCAGCACCTTGTACGGCACCGGCCAGGCGGTCGGCAAGCAGCAGGGGCTGCTGACCCATATCGCGCGCAGCATCGTGCGCCACCAGCCGATCCAGATCTTCGTTCCCTTCGATACCATCCGCGACTACCTGCGCGTCGAAGACGCGGCCGCGCACATGATCTGCGCGCTGCGCGAGACCGGCCCGGCGCACCAGCTCACCAAGATCATCGCTTCCGAACACCCGACCACCATCGCCGAGATCGTGGCCACCTTCCGGCGCCTGGCACGGCGCGCGCCGCGCATCGTGACCAGCGCCAGCGCGCGTGCCGGCCTGTATGGCCGGCGCATGCAGTTCCGCTCGACGCTGGCGCTGCACGGGCACGAGGACCTGCCGTCCACCAATCTCACGGTCGGCATCGCCCAACTGCTCGAGGCCGAACGGGCACGCTTCACCCATCCTCCCCAGCACTGAACCGGCGGCCTGCCGCAGGCCGCCGCGTGTTCAAAATCCGCGACGGTTCTCGTCCACACATTGTTTTTCTGCGTAAATTTTCTTGCCATGCGGCAAGGGCGCGTTTCATACTAGAGTCCTTCTCCGTGCTTTGACCGTCCTCAGGACAGCCTTACAAACTAGCCTCACTGTTGTGTTACTGAAACAGTTTTGCTGCAAAGCATCTTTGCTATCTGCAACTTCAGGAAATTGATTTATCCTGAGAGAAATACACGGAACGACCCGGAGAAGTTGGTCTTCGTGCATGTGCGACGCGCGGCGCAGCAGGTTCCGGGCGATCTCGATCACTTGAAACAGGGAAAGCAAGTAATGAATTTAACAAACATGAAGGTCGGTGTGCGACTCGGTCTGGGCTTCGCCCTGGTCCTGGTGCTGCTGGTCGTGGTGACTGTCGTCGGCATCGTCCGCATGGCACAGATCCAGAACCGGCTCGACCATGTGGTCAGCGTAAGCAATGTCGTTACCCGCCTGGTCGTGGACATGCGCAACAACGTCAGCGAGCGCGTCACCTCGCTGCGTACCCTGACGCTGATGACCGATGCGGCCGACATGGAGCCGGAACTGAACCGCTTCAAGGAACAGACCGCCAAATACGACGCCCTGCAGCAGAAGCTGAGCGAGAAGTTCGCGCTCGAGGCCTCGGGCGAAGAAAAGGCGCTGCTGGCCCAGATCAAGGAAGCGGAAAACGTCGCCATGCCGGCCATCGCCAAGGCATCGCAGCTCTACCTGGCCAACAATGCCATGGACGCCACCCGCGTGATGGTCAAGGAAATCCGTCCGGCCCAGAAGAAGTGGCTGGAAGCGCTGGACCAGCTGGGCAAGATGGAAGACAAGCAGAACGCCCAGACCCAGGTCGCTGCCGAAGCCGCCTTCGCCGGCGCCCGCAACTTCATGCTCGGACTGCTGGCCCTGGCGGTCGCGATCGGCGTCGCCGCTGCCTACATCATTACCCGCGGCCTGCTCAAGCAGCTGGGCGGCGAGCCGGGCTACACCGCCCAGATCGCCGGCAGCATCGCCCACGGCAACCTGTCGATCGCCATCGACACCAAGTCGAGCGATCGCGGCAGCCTGCTGACCGAAATGAAACAGATGCGCAACAGCCTGGTCGACATCGTCAGCCAGGTCCGTCGCGGCACCCAGACCATCACCACCGCATCGCGTGAAATCTCGGCCGGCAACATCGACCTGTCCTCGCGTACCGAACTGCAGGCCAGCTCGCTGGAAAAGACAGCCTCGGCGATGGAAGAACTGACCTCGACCGTGAAGCAGAACGCCGACAATGCCCGCGAAGCCAACCAGCTCGCCGCCACTGCATCGAATGTGGCGCGCAAGGGCGGCGAAGTGGTGTCGCAAGTGGTCGGCACCATGGGCGAGATCAACAGCTCGGCCAGCAAGATCGCCGACATCATCGGCGTCATCGACGGTATCGCCTTCCAGACCAACATCCTGGCACTGAACGCCGCGGTCGAAGCGGCCCGTGCCGGCGAACAGGGCCGCGGCTTCGCGGTCGTGGCATCCGAAGTGCGCAACCTGGCCCAGCGTTCGGCCGCGGCGGCGAAGGAAATCAAGACCCTGATCGGCGACTCGGTCGAGAAGATCGGCCGTGGCAGCAAGCTGGTCGGCGAAGCCGGCGTGACGATGGAAGAAGTGGTCGACAGCGTCAAGCGCGTGACCGACATCATGAGCGACATCGCCGCCGCCAGCGCCGAGCAGAGCGCCGGCATCGAACAGGTGAACCTGTCCATCATCGAGATGGACGGCATGACCCAGCAGAATGCGGCACTGGTGGAGCAAGCCGCCGCCGCCTTCCAGAGCCTGCAGGACCAGGCTGCCGAACTGCAGCGCGTGGTCAGCATCTTCAAGCTGGAAGAGGGCATGGAGGCCGCCGTGGCCCAGGCCGCCGTGGCAGCCGCCCCGGTGGCGCCGGTCGTCGGTACCGCCGTCGCTGCCCGCGCCGTGGCCGCCCGTCCGGCACGGCCGCAGCTGAAGAAGCCGGCCAGCCCGGCGCCTGCCAAGCAGGCACCGGCAGCGGAAAAGGGCCTGACCTCGAAAAAAGTGGCCGCCGCCGCCGCCAGCGACGACTGGGAAGAATTTTAAGTAGTTCCGTATCAATCAAGCTTTGTCCGACGCCGGCCGCCCAGGCCGGCATTAAAAAAAACTGTGTTATTTAGGGGTAATAAAAATGTCCAATAAGAAATTTGCAGTCAGCCTGGTAGCAGCCCTGTTCGTGACCGGTTTCGCCGGCGCCGCCTTTGCCGCCGAAGTGCCGGCCAGCTTCGATGCGTCGAAGTGCAAGGTCGACTATCCGAAAGCTTCCTTGATGAACGAAGAGCAGGGTGTGACCTCGATGTCGTTCCAGGTCAACGCCGATGGTTCGGTGGCCGATTCGAAGCTGGAAAAGTCGAGCGGCTTCAAGGGCCTGGACAAGGCGGCACTGAAAGGCCTGACCGCCTGCAAGTTCAAGCCGGGCACCAAGGACGGCGCCCCGGCCCAGACCTGGACCAAGGTCGACTACGCCTGGAAGCTGGACTGATTTTTTTTCGTTCCATGCGACACAATTAAAAAACCGGCCGAGGCCGGTTTTTTAATTCCCGCCAGGTGTTCGCGCTAGGGGTACGCCTGCCGGGCGTGTTGCTGTTGAGCGTGTTCCCGGCCGGCGCCTTCCTGGCAGCGGCGCGTCTTTCTACTGCGCAGGCCGGACCAGGCCGCGCCGGAACACCTCATCGGCCACCTGGCGTCCGACCAGCACGCCTTGCACCTTGTCGAACTGGAAGTGCAAGCCGAGGTAGATCCGGCTCTGGCCGGCCTCTTCCTCGGCTTGCGAGAAGCTGGCGTAGCTGCGCGGCAGCTTCGGCCTGACCCAGCCGTCGTTGTCGCGCGTGATGCCGTTCCATTCGTCGGACACGAAGGTGAACGGGACCCCGTCGCCGTACAGCTTGCGCAGCGTCCCGAACACCGAGCCGCCGGTCGCCGCGTGGCCCGACGGATAGGTCGGGAAGGGCGGCGTGTAATCCGGCCCGACCATGTTGCTGGCCGGTGCTCCCAGCGGCGTCCAGTTGGGGTCGGCCCGCGTGTCGGGATTGCCGTCGCCCGTGCCGGTCGGTCCGGTGCCGGGGTCGGCTTCGCGCACCGCATGCACCGGGCGCCAGAAGCGGTAGTGGTACTTGGCGTCCCAGGCGGCGATGGTCGAATCGGCCATGGCCACGTTGACCAGGCCCAGGGCGCGCGCCACCTCGAGCGGGTCGCGGGTACGCGTGAGCACGATCTGCAGCGCGATCTGGTTGTACATGCGTATCGGCGAATCGAGCCAGGCCGCGTCGTCGTAGCCCCACAAGATGCCGATCCGGGTCTGTTCCAGCGTGCGCCTGGTCGGCGTGGTGACGCCGTCGCCGCCCAGCTGCTTCACCTCGTTGAAGGCACTGGTGTAAGCCGGGCTGGTCAGGGGCGGCGGCGGCGGCGCGCGGAACGGGATCACCGAAGGCACCACGAAGGGTTTCACGGATACCCAGTATGCCCCCAGCGCGACCGGATTGCGGCTGACCGGATCGGGGCGCCATTTGCCGGGTTCGATGTACAGCGGATAGTCCTCGCCGACGATCGGATTCGGCCGCTCGGCACTGTCGTTGGCGCGCAGCGCCAGGATCGCGGCGGCGGCGCGGCGGCCGACGTCGATGCCGTTCTGCTTGGCGCGGCAGTCGGGCAGCCTGGCCAGGTCTTCCTTCAGCAGGGCATCGAGGCGAGGCGCCTGGCGCGTGTACAGGGCCACCAGCACGTCGTGCGCGGCCTGGGCGATCGCCGCATCGGGCAGGCTGTCGGGCAGTGCCGCCAGCGCGCCGCTGTAGCCCGGATAGCGCTTGGCGATCGCGTTCAGGTCATCGTGGACGGCGATGTGGAAGATGGCCATCACGCGGCTGCTGCGCGTGCGGCCGCGCTGCTCCGCAAAGGCAAACGGCCCGCTAGGGGGCGGCGTCACGTCGAACACGGCCGAGCGCCAGGCCTGTTCGCTCCAGTAGGCCAGCCGCGCCGTCGCATCGACCCCGGCCGGAGCGCCGTAGCGCGGCGGCAGTTCATGGGTAGTCGGCTGGGTCGGGTAGGGATTGGGTTCCAGCAGCACGGGCGCGGCCGGCGCCGATGGCTCGGCGGCGGCCGTCAGCATCGATACGGACAGGACGCAGAGCAGTGACTTGATACGGGTTTTCTTGGAAGAGCTCCGAGCGGGCATGGAAGAACTGGCGAACTCTGTCATTCCACGTTACGGGTTCGGCCATGGCCGGACAAGGACAAACGGAACGGATATTGATGAGTAACAGTCCCGATTCTCCCAGGAATCGAAACCCTGTTGAGATCGCACATTGCCTATGCATGCTGCAAAGACCGGCATGCAACTGTTACTGTTTCTTAACGTCATGTTTCGATTGTAAGCACTTGCATCATTCCTACTGGACGGGTGTCGTGCTCGCTATAGTGAGTTCAACACCAACCGAAAGGAGAAGCATCATGAAACGAATCCTCTGTGCCGCTGCCGCCGCTCTGATCAGTACTGCCGCTTTCGTGCCGGTGCAGGCCTTCGCCAAAGGTGAGGTCGTGGTTGTCCGTACCGC